>DASSQB010000489.1:0-12466 GCA_035702725.1 Terriglobales bacterium
CAACCTGCCGGGCCTTAAGCAGATCGCCGCCATCAATCGCCAGACCGGCGCCATCACCCGTTGGCCGATAAAGGAAGAAAGCAACTTCCCCATGGCGCTGGACGAGCCCGATCACCGGCTCTTTGCGGTCACCCGCGAGCCTCCACGGCTGCTGGTGGTGGACACCAATTCCGGCCACGTGGTGGCCACCTTGCCTTGTGTGCAGGATTCCGACGACCTCTATTATGACGCCGCACGCAAGCGCATCTACGCGGCCGGCGGCGAAGGTTATATCAGCGTGTTTCAGCAGCAGGACGCCGACCACTACCGCCTGCTGGCGAAAGTCCCATCGGAACTGGGAGGGCGCACCGCCGGCTACTGGGGAAAACTGCTCAAGGGATTCGACCGCTTCTTCGTGGCGGTTCCGGCGCGCGCTGACCACGGCGCCGAAGTCCTGATCTATACAATACAGGACTGAGCGCGGCGGCCCCGGCGCTCACGGTGAGCGAGAGAGCGCATGTGGCTGTTCGTTATCCTGGTAGCTCCGGCAATCCTGCTGGCGGCGTCCTCCTGGCGCGGCGAGCGGCAAAAATTCCGCTACTACCGCGAACGCCTGCCGGATCAGAAGCAAAGCGCTTTCCTGCCTCCGGTCAGCCTTATTGTCCCTGTGAAAGGCCATGATGAAGGGTTGCACGAGAATCTCGCTTCGCTGGCCAGCCTTGACTATCCCGACTATGAACTGATCATCGCCGCACGCTCGCCCGCCGATGTCGCTCCAGATGTGCTTCCGCCGAAAGCGCGAGTGGTGTTTTCGGAAGGCCATCCTGCCGGCGCGGCGGAAAAACTGCAAAACCTGCTGGCGGCAGTGCGCGGGGTGCGGCCGCAAACGGAAGTGCTGGCCTTTGCTGATTCCGACGGTCGGGTCAGCCGCGGCTGGCTGCGCGCCCTGGTTGCTCCGTTGGCTGAGACTGGAGTTGGCGCGGCCACGGGCTACCGCGTTTACCTGCCGGAACCGCCACGCTTCTGGGCGGTCTTGCGCAGCGCGTGGAATGCGGTGATCTTCGGCACCTTCGGACCGGGCAAAATCGAATTCGTTTGGGGTGGCGCCATGGCGCTGCGCAAGGATCTGTTTTTTCGGTTGGGAGTGGACTCGCTCTGGGCCAGCACCGCCAGCGACGATTATGTGCTCACCGAGGCGGTGCGTTCGGCAGGCCTCCAGCTTCGTTTCGTCCCGGGCGCGCTGGTGGTGAGCAGCGATCGTATCGGTGGCACGGAACTGTTGCGCTGGATCCGGCGGCAGCTGGTTATCACCCGCATCTATGCACCGCGCCTGTGGGCGCTCTCTTTCCTCGCCACCCTGATGTACTGCATCTCCATGGTGACCTGCCTTATCGCGCTGGTGGCCCGACAGAGAATGGCGGGAGCGGTGCTGGCGTTTCTGTTGGTAGCGGGCATGTTGAAGGGCACTGCCCGTGAGAAGCTTGCGTCCATGGCCCTGCCGGGATCGCGGCCATGGTTCCTGCGCCACGGATGGATTTTTACCTGGCTGGTCCCCCTGGCCACATGGACGTGGTTCTATGGCCACCTGGCCTCTTCAATCACCAATGTTATTGAGTGGCGTGGCTACCGCTATAGGCTCTCAAAAAACGCGATTCTGAATCTTTCCCACCCAAAGCAGCAATCCGCCCGGACGGATTAGCCTCACCGCGCTGCACTACGCCGAACACCTGATGTACCTGCCTTGAACGTCCGTAACTTTCGAAGCCCCCGCGCCTGTCGCAATAATGGCAGGGATATGCCCAACTGGTCCATCAGGCGCGAACGGCGCCGCTGGCGGCGTCATTGGCTGAAGGCGCCAGTGCGCATCTTCAGCGATGCCGGCGTGATTGATGGCTATGGCCTGCGGGTGAGCGAAGGCGGCATGTACCTGTTTGCCGTAGCCGATTTCGAGCAGGGGGCGCACGTCGAAATCGAATTCATCAAGCCGCACTCCGGCGAGCCCAGCCGCCGCTCCGGCGTGGTGCGCAACCGCATGGTGTATCTGTACGGGGTGGAATTCGTACACGCTCAGGAACCATCCGGCTCCCGCCAGCGCGTTCCCGAAGCCCCGATTCATTCTTAGCCCCCCTGCAACATTGTCATCCTGAGCTGCGCGACTGAGCTTTAGCGAGGAAGCGCCGCGAAGGACCTGCTTTTCGCATTTCGCAAAACACCAAAAAGGATTCGCATTGAGTGTGGAAGCGTGCGGCTCTCAGCCGCACGAAAACGTCGTTCAATCAATCCGGGATTCAGCCCCGGTGTCACTTCGGCTCCGCCACCGTCGGCTGGGGATATGCCTTCTGCAGCGCCGCCTGGTACTCGGCGAACAGCGCTTTGATGCGGGTGAATTCCGTCGTTACCGCCTGCCGATACTCGGGATGCGTAGCGTAATCGTAGAGCACTGCCGCCATGGTCTGGGCGTCCACCAGGAAGCCGTGATGGCCCACGTCGGTGAGGGCGTCAGCCTCCATTCCATAGGTATGGTTGGCCCAGTTAGAGGATTTCGCCGTGACCTCCAGGCCTGGAATCTGGCTGGCAACGCTGCCTGTTTCCTCATACCCCTGAGGCTTGCCGGGCTCGGGATCAATTCCGGTAGCGCCAAATTGTTTCATGTAAGCAAACGACAATTCCTGCAGGGTGGCCACTGATATCCCATCGCGATCGTGACCGTAGTGGTCAATCTTCACCTTGGTGCCGGTAGCCAGGGCGGCCGCCTGCGCCGCGTCGTCCACCCACTTGGTCACCTGCTCCAGGTAAACGGAGTCGGGATAGCGGATGTAGAAATCGGCGGCAGCTTTGTCGGGCACCACGTTGGGGGCGGCGCCGCCCTCGGTAATCACGCCCTGGATGCGGGTTTCCGGGCGCATGTTGCTGCGCACCGCATCAATGTTGTTGAACAGCTTAATTACCGCCTCCAACGCGTTGCGCCCGTTCCAGGAGGTGAGTTCGTGCGCGGGCGCCCCGGAGAAGGTGTATTTCACGCCGTCAATATTCATGCAGCAGGTGCCAAAGCCCGGAGCGGCGTGGCGCGTCACGTTGAAGGCATGGCTGCGCACGATGATGTCAGCGCCCTTGAATACGCCGGCATCCCACATCACCGTCTTGGCTTCCGGCGGCATCATTTCCTCGCCCGGCGTGCCATAGACGGTTACCGTGCCCGGCGTATGCGTTCGGGTAAGAAATTCGGCCATGGCGATGGCGGTGGCCAATCCCACCGGGCCCTGGGCGCTGTGCTGGTCACCGTGAAACGCCCCCTGGGTACCGCGCAGCGCGTCGTATTCCACAATTACGCCCAGGTTGGGCCCGGGCGTGCCACGGCGATACTTGGCCACAAAGGCGGTGGGCAGGCCAGCTACGCCTTTAGTGACGTCGAAATCGTGCGCTTGCAGGTAGGCGGTGAGCTTTTCGACGGCTTGCGTTTCCTGGAAGCCGATCTCCGGATGCTGCGTGATCCAGTCGCTCATCGGCATGAGTTCGGTATCCAGGAGCTGCTTGACGCGCGCGATCACCTGGTCGCGGCCCTTGTCAGTCGCAGTCAGGCGCGAAACCATCTGGGGCACGTTCAGCGACTGGTCTAGTTCATGAATCTGCCGGACCACGTCGCGCCCCGCTTCGCGCTCGGTTTCAGTTTCCTGAGCCACAACTACGCCGGCCAGCAAGAGGAATAGTGCACAGCCGGCAATCAGAGTTCGCATTTTGTCCTCCGGAGAGCGGGCAATTGTACTACTTGCGGCAGTGAGCTAAGGCCGCCGCTCGCCGTTGGTACAAAAAGCGCTCTTCGAGAGGGGAGGTGGGATTGGCTTGAGCTATCGGCTGATGCCAAGGGTGGAATCAGAAAGCGGAAAACTGAGAGCTGAAAGCTGACGGCTCCCTGCTACTTCCGTCCGTTCTCCGATTCCTTGTACATGTACTTGATGGAGGGTTTGTAAACCATGATGTTCGGCTGCCCGTTGCGCAGCATCTTGATGCAGTTCTTGTCGTACCACTCGATGACGCCGTGAATTTCCTCGCCATCCTGCAGTACCACGACCATGGGGGTGTGGCTCTGCATCTGCTTCTGGTAGTAGAAGTTTTCTGCGTTGGTCTGCTCGGCAGGAACATTTTTGCGGGGCGCAGGGCCGTTGGAGCGATCGCGGCGCTCCATCGGCGCTTCAGCACGGTGGTTGCGCTCGTTGTTGTGGTTGAGCAGAGGGCGAATCAGCTTGCGGTTGGAAAATTCTTCCGCCTCCGGCGCGCGTTCTACCGCTGTCGCATCCAGGCTATCTTTCATGTGACCACCGTCCATGGTTGCAATCGCGCACGCTGTCGCGCGGAGTAAACACCCTGTGTTGCCTTGCTTGAAGAACTAGTAGGGGTGTGAGACTGCGTTTAAGCTACCACAGAAATCGGTGCAGAAACAATTCCTGCGTCGCGTATCGCAAAATGCGACAGGTAACGGTAGTCACATGGCGAAGGTACCGGCCGCGGTCTTAGATAGTCCCCATAGCTAATTCCCACTAGAAGCTAGGAGCTGTTCCTTAGCCCTTTTCCAGCGCCGCCGCAAACGCGTCCAGCGACAATGACCGCAGCAGGTTGCGTCGCATCCCGCTTTCCACCTCGCCCAGGCGCTCGCTGGCGGCAGCCAGCCAGGCAAAATCCACACCTGCGGCCAGCGACTTCAACTCCGCGCTTATGTCCGTATTCCGCACCAGGTCGGGCGTGCGATTTGTAAAGAACACCAGATCCTGGAGCAGGGAATAAAGCGCCCGAAGCAGACGCTGAGTTTTCTCCTGGCCTTCCGCGCCCGCGCGGTAGGTCTCCGTGACCTTGAACAGCGCGCTGTGGTCGCCGCCGGAAAGGGCGGAGCGCAGCAGCACCAAAGCATCGGCGCGAGCCGCCGCATAAGCGTCCACATCGAAGTTGCGGGCGCGGCCGACGGCGCCCTCGGCCAGGCGGGCCACCAGCGCGCGCTGCTTGGACGACCATTGTGGGCGCTGCCCGGCCAGATCGTGCTCAATCTCCTCCGCCGGCAGCGCCGAAAGGCTCAGCGTGATGCAGCGTGAGCGGATGGTGGGCAGCAGTTGCCCCGGATTCTCGGCCAGCAGGAAAAGCGTGGCAAACTCGGGCGGCTCCTCCAGCACCTTGAGCAAGGAGTTGGCCGCCTCCTTCATGAAAGCCGATTGTGTGAAGATGTAAATCCGGTGATGGCCTTCCCCCGGGCGGTAGTAGATGGTCTCAATTACCCGCCGGACCTGGTCCACCTTGATGAGCATTTGCGGCGGGTCAGGCGGGATGATCAGCACATCGGGGTGGGTCTGGACGAAGATGCGGGTTTCCTTCTTATCGGTCTCGCGCAGACCGTCGCGGGCCTCCACCGCCTCCGCGCAACGGGCTTCCAGGTCATCGGCTCCGGCGATGCGCAGGCAGTTGGCGCAGCGGCCGCAGAAGTCGGGCAGGTCTTCGGCATCCCGCGGCTTCTCCAGGCAGTTCATGGCCTTGGCCACCATCTGCGCCAGGGTATATTTGCCGGCGCCCCTCGGTCCGGCGAGGATCAGGGCGTGGGGAAAGCGGTCGCGGGCCAGCATCTCGCGCAGGCGGCGGACGGTTTCGGCGTTGCCGTGGAAATCAGAAAAGCCCATTTAATTGACGATTGTAGATTGATGATTGACGATTGAGAACCCAGCACCCAGCATTCAGCAGTCGGCATTCAGCCAGTCAGGGCAATTGCCAGGGAACTTCTTACATCGTCAGTTTCTGTGGCTGAATGCTGATGGCTGAGTGCTGACTGCTGCTTTTTCAATCGTCAACCGTAGATCTTCAATCGTCAATCGTTTGTCACTGCGCGCGAGATGCTTCGCGGCTGAAAGCCGCTCAGACGTCGTTCCCAGCTAGGGAATGGCCGGCGTCGGCTTTGGCTGCGGTGCGGCGAAGTGCCGGTCATACCAGGCAAAGGCGCGCTCGATGCTGTCCACCTGGTGCTTGGGCTCGCGCAGGCCGTGCCCTTCCCGCGGGTAACGCACAAACACGGTCTCCACGCCAACGTCCTTCAACGCAATGTACATCTGCTCCGCCTCGGCAATGGGCACGTCAGGATCGTTTTCCCCATGCATGAACATGGTGGGCGTGCTGACCGCGGCCACGTGCTTCAGCGCCGAGCGTTCCCAAAGTACATCCATGAGGTTTCCCTGGTGCGGGTAAGCGCCCCACTCCATGGCCTCGTACTGGTTGTAGTAAGTCATGTAGTTGTAGGAAATGAAGTTGCTGATGCCGGCAATGGGGATGGCAGCTTTAAAAACATTGGTCTGGGTAATCAGCCAGTCGGTGAGTTGGCCGCCATAACTCACGCCCTCAATGCCCATGCGGTCGCGGTCAATCCAGGGATAGCGGTGCAAAGCGGCATCCACGCCGTAGAGCACGTCCATGGCTTCGTGGCCGTCCTGGTCGGCGAAAACCGCGTCGGCAAACTTCTGGCCGTAGCCGGTGGAGCCGCGGTAGTTCACGTTCAGGACCGCATAGCCGTGCGCGGCATATACCTGATTGCGCAAATTAAATTCCGGCCCCTGCTGTCCGTGCGGCCCGCCGTGGATGTTCAGGATGAGCGGGTATTTGTGCCCGGGCGTGAAGCCGATGGGTTTGGTAAGGAAGGCTTCCACGTTCCACTGGAAGTCATTGCTCAGAAACGTGAATGGTTCCACCGGCGCGATTTGTTTGCCAGCCAGCACCTGGCGGTTGAGCTCCGTGAGCTTGCGGGCAGCTCCACCCGCAGCCGGTGACAGGTACAGCTCGGCAAAATCGGAAGGCGTGGCCAACGCGTAAGCAATGGCACCATTGTTGGCGATGGAAAACGCGCCGACCGCGCCGGTTTCGCCCACCACCACTTGGGGAGCGTCGCCATTTATCGGCAAACGATATAGCCGATTGCTGCCGCGTTCCTGCACGGTGAAGTAAACGGCGGCGCCGTCGGGGTTCCACTCGGGCGCGCCCTGGCGGTTGTCAACCGCAACGCCGATTTCGCGGCGGTTGCTGCCGTCAGCGTTCATCACCCAGACATGGGTGTCTTCCATGTTGGTTTCGCGGTCGGTAAGGCCGCGCTTGGTGGCGGCAAAGGCAATCATGTGCCCGTCGGGCGACCAGCGCGGGTAATACTCCACTCCTTCGGTCGCAGTCAGCTGACGTGTGGCGCCGTCAGTCGGCGACACTGTGAACAGATCATAGTTGAAGAAGCGATCGGCGTCAGGGCCGTGCTCGGCGGCATACAGAATTTCCTTACCATCCGGCGACCAGTCAATGGAGTGCTCGTAACCCGCGCCCTGCGTCAGTTGGCGCACCTTGCCGGAAGCCAGATCCACCACAAAAATGTGCACGCGCCGGTTGTCGTTGAAGTGGCTGTTTCCTTCCCAGTAATCGGGCTTGTACAGGTAGCGGGTGATGACCATGGGATCGCCCGAGGCATCCTTGGTTTCCGGGCCGGGCTGGGCGGAAACGAAGGCAATCTGCCTGCCATCGGGCGACCAGGCGATAGTTCGGCCCACATGCGGCTCCGGACTGTTGGTGGATTCGGTTGGCGCCAGAAAACGAGCTCCCGAACCGTTGGGGTGCGCAATGAACAGGCCCGATTTGCCGCCGGAATCGCCGTCGTAAGCGAGCCACTCCCCGCTGGGCGACCACACCGGGCTGCCGGAAGTGTCCGCGCCCGCGCTCAGTTGCACGCTCTTGCCGCTGCGCAGGTCCAGAATCCAGATCTGGTCATAAGGGCGTCCGGGGCCGTCGTTGCTCTGCACCACGTAGGCAACGTGATTGCCGTCGGGCGAGGAGGCGACATCAGTCACTGAGCGCAGGTGGTAAAGATCAGCGGGCTGAAGTTGCGCGTGGGCGGGTAAGCAAAGAACGGCACAAGTGAGCACGAACAGGGCGTATCGCATGGATTCACGATTGTAGATTGATGCTTGAGGATTGGGAACTGAGATGCTGATGGTCAGAACAGGATGACTGCCGGCACATCACAACTGGGCGGCGCCACAGCCCGACCCGCGGACTAAATTCCATTCAGGACAGCGGCTGGATGGCGGAGCCTGCCCGGGGCAAGTGAAACAACGATTTATCCCGCCGCTTGCGCAGCGCGTCAGAGTTTGGAGAGAGCTTGCAAGGCGAGAGTTTTCTCTATCGCCTTCTTCTTTTCGGTGGGGAGATCGCCATACATGGCGACTTTGAACACGACATCTCCCTTCTTGACCAGAAGGCCGGTGTAACCGGCGCCCATGCTGGTGTAAAAGGCGTCATCTCCGATGCCGCTGACGGACGCGTTGGAAAACTGAGCCGCGCCTTTTTCACTCTTCGCCATCGCCTTTGCCTGTTCCATGAACATTTTTGCCGAGGCAAACGAATTCCCCGGCTGAAGGCTGAGGGTGACGGATTTGACGCCTTTAGTGGGGGCGCCAGGCACACTCCAGGTGCAGGTTTTTAAGTAACTCGGAGTCACGTGGGTACCAGTTCCCACCGTGGCGCCTACGGCGGTGCTGACCTGGGCCTGGGTCAGAAGGGAGCAGGCATCGTTTGGGGCCGCGGCGCCCACGGCGGGCAGTGTGCCGGCAAGGGCCAGAAAGATCGCGATCGTGGCGGCAAGGCTGATTCTCGTTGGCATGCGGTGCGTCTCCTTGGGTTCGGCAAAGTGGGATTGTACTCCGGGTGCATTTGCTGGCAAGGCCATTGTTGGTCGAGAAAGCAGGCTACGTTGTCGCCTAGACAGTGAATCATTAATCCTCAGTTCTTAGCTGTGCGCGCGGCCAGCTTGAAGCGTTCCCGCACCGCGGCCACGATTTCCGGGTGGACCACTTCGGGAGGACGGCGCGCGTCCACCACGAAGAAGCGGTGGGCCTCGCGGCGGGCGATGGCCAGGTAGGCGTTGTGCACGCGTTCAAAAAACGCGCGGCTTTCGCGCTCGAAGCGGTTTTCGTCGCCTTCGCCGGCGTCGGTGGCCACGCGTGCGCGGTTGCGGCGGCGTGCCCGAGCGACGGATGCACCCGGGTCGGAATCCATCAAGATGGTCAGGCCGGGCTGAATGTCGCCGCAGAGCACGCGGTGTAGGCTGAGCACCGCTTCGCTACCCAGTTTGCGCCCGCCGCCCTGGTAGGCCTCGGTGGAGTCAGTAAAGCGGTCGCAGAGCACAATGCGCCCCTTCTCCAGCGCCGGCAGGATCACCTCATGCAAGTGCTGAGCGCGGGAGGCGAACATTAGCGCCATCTCCGCCCAGGGAGACAGGCCGATGGTGGCGGAATCGAGCAGCACGGTGCGGATGCGGTCGCCCAGCGGCGTGCCGCCGGGCTCGCGGGTAGTCAGGGCATCAAGACCGTCGCCGCGCAACACGGTGGCCAGCTTTTCCAGTTGCGTGCTCTTGCCGCAGCCGTCCAGACCTTCGATGGTAATGAACACACCTTTTCGCGGAGCCACGGGGAGATGATACAACGCGATTGACGATTGAAGATTGACGATTGGAAAAAGCATTCAGCACTCAGCGGTCAGCACTCAGCCTGAAAAATGCCGAGTAACGAACCTCCTCCAGCTAAATTGTCAGTCCAGTGGCTGAATGCTGATTGCTGAATGCTGATAGCTCTTTCGGAATCGTATAATGCTGGCGCGAGTTGCCACGCACATTCAGGAGTTTCAATCAGATGAAGAGTTCATTGCGCCCGCCGTTGCTTCCCGCTGTCAGCTTGCTGGTGATCAGCCTTTGTGCGGCGGCGTTCTTCCTGCTTAGCGGCCCGCCTCCGCGCGTGGTAAAGGCGGCAGGGCCGAATTCTGCCGCGGCCCAGGAGTCCGGGAGCAAGGACCCACGGCTACAAAATGCCTACCGCTTCCAGCGGGGTGGCTGGACGTACGTGCATCTGGAAGGCACGCCGGAGCAGATCGGATTTCAGCACGGCTACCTGCTGGCGCCGGAGATCCAGGACACCTTCGAAGCCATCCAACTGCGCGACGTGCACGACACCAAGCGCGACTGGCAGTTCTTCCGCCAGGCAGCGCGCAAAATGTTGTGGCCCCACATCGAGGCCGAATATCAGCAGGAGCTGACTGGCATCGCCGAGGGCCTGAAGGCACGCGGCGTGGCCCTGGACGTGGACGATGTTGTGGCGCTCAATGCTTTCGAAGAAGTGCCCGACTACTACGTGCCCTGGCTGAACGAGAAAAACGGAGTGGCCAGTGCGCCGCCCCTGCACAGTCCGGGCAACTGCAGCGCCTTCGTGGCCACGGGCAGCTACACCAAGGACCACCAGATCGTCATCGCCCACAACAACTGGACCAGCTACCTGGTGGGCTCGCGCTGGACGGTGATGTTTGACATCGCGCCCCAGCACGGCTACCGCATCCTGATGGACGGCATCCCCGGCGTAATCACCAGCGACGACGACTTTGGCATCAACTCCAACGGGCTGATGGTCAGCGAGACCACTATTACCCAGTTCCACGGCTGGGACCCCAACGGCATTCCCGAATTTGTGCGCTCGCGCAAGGCGTTGCAGTACGCCAACTCCATTGACAGCTACGCGGGCATCATGCGCCAGGGCGATAACGGCGGCTACGCCAATGACTGGCTGATCGGCGACCGCAAAACGGGGGAGATCGGCTACCTCGAACTCGGCCTGAAGCATACGCCGCTGTGGAAGACGAAGGATGGCTACTTCATCAGCTCTAACTTTGCCCGCGACCCGCAGGTGCTGCAGGATGAGACCAGCTTCGATTCCAGCAATCTCGGCTCGTCGCCCAATGCCCGCCGGGCGCGCTGGGAAGAGCTGATAAAGCAGAACCGGGGCAAAATTGATGTTGCCATGGCGGAGCAGTTCCTCTCTGACCACGGCGACAGTTATTCGAAAAAAGAAAGTCCTGACGAACGTACCCTGTGCGGCCACACCGACGTTTCTTCGCGCGGCATTCCCGAGTGGGATTGGGGACCGTACTACCCGGGCGGCGCGGTGCAGGGCAAGGCCGCGGACAGCCAAATGGCAGCGAACATGAGCTTGCGGGCGCGCGCCGGGCACCCCTGCGGAGACGATTTTCTGGCTAAGGATTTCCTGGCTGCTCACCCGCAATATGACTGGCAGACTCCCAAACTGCGCGATATGAAGGCGGGGCCATGGACGGAATTCAAGTCCGGCGAACGGCAGTAAGTGACGATTGGAGATTTTCGATTGACGATTGGAAACCCAAGCAGTCAGCAATCAGCATTCAGTCACGCACTTTAGGGATACCTCCGCAAAATTTTCTTTGGCTGAGTGCTGACGGCCGAGTGCTGAGTGCTATTTTTCATTCGTCAATCTTCAATCATCAATCGTCAATTTTTAGCTATATCGTCCCACGATATATTATCCGTTTCGACAGCGCCGGCGCCAAGCTGATATATTCATGAGTTTTCGCCCACAAGGCCGAACTCATCGTCTCCAGGAGCTTGCGCATGTTCCTCTCCCGCTGCCGTGCGCTGGTCGCGGTCGCTGCTGTTGTTATTTGTTCGCTTCCTTCGCTAGCCCAACCTCAAGCACCCCGCATCGCGCTGGCCGTGGACGCCGCCGAAGCGCCGCGCAAGATTTTCCATGCCAGGCTGACCATTCCCGCGACTCCCGGCACGCTCACTCTCTATTACCCCAAGTGGATTCCCGGCGAACACGCGCCCGACGGCCCCATCGTGGACCTGGCAGGGCTGAAGTTCACCGCCAATGGCCAGGCCTTGAGCTGGCGCCGCGACCTGCAGGACATGTTCACCATCCACGTGGAAGTGCCGGCGGGCGTGACCAGCGTGGAGGCCTCGCTGGATTACCTCTCGCCTGCCGCCGAGCGCGGCTTTTCCGGCGCGGCTTCGGCCACGGCGCGCCTGACCGTGGTCAGTTTCAATCAGGTGCTGCTTTACCCCAAGGGCTGGCCCGCCGACCAGACTAACTACGCCGCTAGCCTCCGCCTGCCCCCGGGCTGGAAATTTGGCACAGCGCTGCCCATTGCCAATCAAAGCGGCGATGAAGTCCAATTCAAGCCCGTGTCGCTTTATACGCTGGTGGATTCGCCGGTAATTGCCGGCGAATATCTCAAAGTGGTGCCGTTGACCCCGGCGGGCGAGTATCCGCCACAGGAAATGGATATCGCCGCCGATAGCGCCGCCGCGCTGGATGCTCCGGCTGAGGTTTGGCAACAGTACCGCAATCTGGCCACCCAGGCGTATGCCCTGTTCGGCGCGCGCCACTACCGTGATTACCACTTCCTCTACAGCCTGAGCGAACACGTGGCCCACTTCGGTCTGGAACACCACGAATCCGACGACAGCCGCGTCGGCGAGCGCGGCCTGGTGGACGCCGACGAGCGTAAGCTCGACGCCGGCCTGCTTCCCCACGAATATGTGCACTCCTGGAATGGCAAATATCGCCGTCCTGCCGACCTGACCACGCCCGACTACCAGAAGCCCATGATCACCACCATGCTGTGGGTGTAC
>DASSQB010000490.1:0-10370 GCA_035702725.1 Terriglobales bacterium
GCCCCACAATTCGTGAAAACTGGGAATGTCGTTGGCCACCAGAGCGCAGCGCGACATAGCCGCTTCCAGCGGCGCCAGGCCAAAAGGCTCGTAGCGAGAAGTGGCGGCGTAAATAGCGGCGCGCGTGTAAAGCATTCGTAGTTGTTTTTCCGGCAGCAGCCCTTTCAGCTCGACGTTGGTCCCGGCGTCTAAGGCGGAATCCCCGCGTAGCGCTTCCTCGGGGTGAATTTCCGAGCCGGCAATCCACACCGGCACCGCCTGCGGGTAACGAGTGAGGAGCGAAACCTGCTTGGCGCAATCCCACAGCCGCCCCACTCCGAGCACAGCCTCGGTCTTGGTCATATGCGGATTAAACAGGCGTGGGCTGCGGCCGTTATAGATAACCAGGCCGTCCGCCGGGCGACCGTAGATTTCTCCGAGCATGTTGAGCATCCAGCGCGAAGGCGCAACAACCGTAGTGGCCGAGCGCAACCCACCTCGCACTACCTGCTGGTACCAGCGCAGCCAGGGGCTGGGCGGCGGCTCTTCGCCGTGGACACCGATCCACCAGCTCACCACGTCACTGTGGGCCACCACGATGCGCGGCAGGTCCGCTCCCACGCTGCCATAGCAATACTGGTTGAAATGGAGCAGGTCGGGGCGGACTTCGCGGATCACAGCCTCCAGAAAGCGAACCGACTGCTCTACGTCGCGCTGCGCTTCCTGCATCCACTCCAGACGGAACGCGGTGGGGCGGTAATCCAGGCCTTGCAAGCCTTCCATCCACGCGCTCTGACGCGGGGTGGGAATCTCGCCAAAACTGATGAGCGTGACCTGCACGCCATGGTGGGTCAGCCCCGCCACGAGTTCCCGCGTATAGGTCCAGACGCCACCTACTGTATCGGCGGTGACTAGAACGCGCATTCCAGTTCCTCGATTTTTGCCGGGCGCTGCTCCTGGATATCGCTGTAGCCCTTGGGATTGAAGGTCGAGGTGTAGTAGTGGTGGGCGCGCTCCCAGGCCTGGTCGTCGGGCTTGCCGAACATCTGCTGGTAAAGCGGCGTGCCGGGGAACGGAAACATGGGCACCGGCTCGCTTACCCACACGTCATGCGCCTTCAGATTCTGCTGCCACTTGCGGATTTCCTCACGATTGTCGTGGGCGGTAAGAATCAGGTTGGCCTGCACCCAGGGAATGCGCTTGCGGGCATAGATGAGCAGCTCGGTGAGGCGCTCGGTGGACATGCGGCATTTCTTATTCAGTTCGTCGCGCCCCGCGTCGGTGATGGATTCAATGCCGCACTCCATGGAAATGCAGCGGGCGCGGCCCAGCAGGTCGAGAGTTTCTTCATTCCACAGATCAATCCGCGTCTGCAGGCCGAGGCTGACCTTGCGCTGGGCGATTCCCTCCAGCAGGCGCAGCACGTTCTTGCCCACGCCAAAAATCTCATCAATGAAATAAATGTAGTCCACGCCGCGGGCGATGACGCGGTCCACTTCCGCCAGCACCGCGTCCACATCGCGCTCGCGGAACTTGTTGCGGAACAGAGTCTTGTTGCAAAAGCTGCAAGTCCAGGGGCAGCCGCGTGCAAACTCCAGTTCCGCGCCGCGGCCAGAGCCGTTAAACACGTGGTGGCGGTGGTCGTGCTTCTCCACCTGGTAATTGCTGAAATCAAGCGCGCCCAGGCCCTTCATGTCAGCCACACCAAGGCTGGCGCTGAGGTGCTCTCCGTTGTGATCCCGCCAGCAGCAGCCGTCAATTTGCGACCACGGCCGGGAAGCCAGCTCAGCCAGCGTGTAGTCCGGTTCGCCACGCATGGCCACATCGCACTGCAGCTTGCGCAGGGTGACGCTTGGGGTTGCCGAAGGATGGGGACCGATGGCCACCCGCACCGACTTCTCTCCCAGCGCCGCGAACCACTGCCGCGGCACGCGCAGCTCCGGCTGGGGACAGCGCCAAAACAGGTACGAAGGCGCGGTAGGGATTACCAGAAAATCGGGCTCGAAGCGCTCCACTCGGTGCTTCACCTCTTCCAGTTTGAGCTTGTGGAGTTGAGCGTCAACCAGCAGAGGCTCGTGCCCGGCGGCGCGAATCTTGTCGAAGCTGAACAACAGCTCCAGGGGATAGTGGGACTCCTGGCAGCCGAAGTAGGTGGAGCCAGTAAAGTCCCAGTTGGGATTGACGAGCGCGTACCTCACGCAGCCACCCCCGGAGCCTGCTCCAAGGCTGTTCCAGGCAAGCGCTCCGCAACCGGCGGAGCCGCGAACAGTTCACGGTTCCGCTTCCACCAGCCGTACATCTTTTCCAGGGTCTCGCGCAGGCGGATTTGCGGCTGCCAGCCGGTATCACGGCGCAGCTTGGTGAAATCGGTCACATATACCAACTGATCGCCGGGGCGCATAGGGCAGGTTTCGTGCTCCAGCTTGCGGCCAGTGAGCAGTTTGATTTCTTCCATAAGTTCCACAAGTGAGACAGTGTTCTGCGGCCCGCCGCCAACGTTATAAATTTGCCCGGCAGTGTTCTTCTGATTGACGCGAACAGCATCGAAGGCCCGCAGTAAGTCCTCCACGCACAGGACATCGCGAATCTGCCGGCCGTCACCGTAAATCACGATGGGGCTGTTCTGCAGCGCGGAGTAGAGGAAGTGCGCCACCCAGCCTTGATCTTCGTTGCCGAACTGGCGGGGTCCGGCGATGCACGACATGCGGAGCACCACGGTAGGAATGCCGTAGATGCGGGCATAGTCGTGCACATACTGGTCAGCCGCACCCTTCGAGCAGCCATAAGGAGAATGAAAGTCGAGGGGCTGGCTCTCGGTGATGCCGTGGATATCAGCGTAGCTGTAGCGCGTGCTGCCGGCGAGCAGACGGTGCGAGTTCAGTTCGCCATAAACTTTGTTGGTGGATGTGAACAGCAGGAAGGGGCGGCGGCCGCTTTTGCGCACGGCCTCCAGGATATTGAAGGTCCCGCAGACATTTACGTCGAAGTCGAGGCGCGGCTCCGAAACCGAAGTCGTGACCGCCACCTGGGCGGCGAAGTGATACACCTCGGTGGCGGCGCGCACGGCGCGCTGCACCATGTTGCTGTCGCGCACGTCCCCCACCGTAATCTGCAACCTGCCAGAGCGCCCGGCAATGCGCTGCAACTCCTCCAGGTTATGGCGGATCCCATTTCGCGAAAGATTATCGTACACGTGCACCTTGGCATCCGTATGTTCCAGCAGATACCGCGCCCAGTTGCAGCCGATGAAGCCGGCTCCGCCGAAGATCAGGACCGAACGAAATGACTGTGATTTCTTCATGCTCTACTCTTAGTTCCCGGTCCCGCTATCCAGGGTCGTCGGATAAATCCGACATAGGGGCCAAAATTCCAGACGTCGGTTCAGGCAGCCAAGCCATAAGTTGTGAGCCGCTCCACAGCTTCGGCCGAACGGTCCACCGCTTTTTGTGAGCCCAGCCACCCCACCAGTTCCTGAATTCCTTCGCCAAACTTTACGTGCGGGCGATAGCCGAGCACCTTCTCCGCCGCCGAAATGTCAGCGAAGCAGTGCCGAATGTCGCCGGCGCGGTACTTGCCCGTGATCTGCGGAGCCACCTCGGTTCCCAGCGCCCTGGCCAGTTCCGCCGCTACTTGCCGGACAGTGATGGGCTGCCCGGAGCCGATATTCAAGGCCATGCCATCGGCCTGGGGGCGTTCCATGGCCAGCAGGTTAGCGGCGACTACGTCGTGCACGCTGACGAAGTCGCGCATCTGCTCGCCATCTTCAAACACCAGCGGGGGATTGCCGTTCATCAGCCGCGAGGCAAATATGGCAGCCACTCCCGTGTAAGGATTGGAGAGCGCCTGCCGCGAGCCGTAGATGTTGAAGTAGCGCAGCGCCACCGCCGGCACGTGATAGGTGCGGCCGAACAGCAACACCATTTCTTCCTGGTCCTTCTTGGAAAGTGCGTAGATGGACGTGGCCTGCAGGGGTTTCGACTCGTCGGTGGGGACGGGCCGCAGGGCCGCACCGCACAGCGGGCACAATGCTTCCCAGGTTTTCTGCTTCAATTGCGAAAGCGGGCGGGGGGGAGGCGCCATCTCGCCGCACTCCGGGCAAACGTACTTGCCCTCGCCATAGATGGACATAGACGAGGCGACAATCAGCTTCTCCACCCGGCAGCGCGCGTCCAGCAGGGCTTGCAGCAGGTTGGCGGTCCCCTGGGTATTCGCGCCCATGTAGTGCGCGATCTCGTACATGGACTGGCCCACGCCCACGGCGGCGGCAAGATGGAACACTACATCCATGTTGCGCACCGCCTCTCGCACCCGCTCCAGGTGGCGCACGTCGCCCTCCATCATTTCCACATCCCGGGGAAAATAGCTGGGCAACCCGTCGCCATGTACTTGCGGCGTGAGATTGTCGTAAACCCGCACCTCATGGCCGCGCTTTATTAAGGCGTCCACCAGGTGGGACCCGACAAAACCCGCGCCGCCCGTTACCAGGATTCGTTTCTTGCTCATGTTTGATGGCAAACGCGCGGCGGACAAATAGATAATGAAATGTTTCAGAACCGGCCAACTTGCTCCGCCGCAGCTGTGTTTCTTGGATGGGTATGTACTTTCCTGAGATGCCATCCCAGGCGCGAGACAATTGTGCGTTCAGGCGGACCCGAATTCATCGCCGGCAAACGCCCGCTACCCCGCTCCAGAAGTCCGTATTAGCGTCTCTGTTCCGTTCTCACCAACGGCTCCGAGCCGCAGCTTTCCGCGCCCGGGTCTCCTCGTTCAGTCCATACAATGACTGCTGTACTCGTTCACGGCTTGTCGTCCGGCGTCGTCCAACACCGCGGGCTTGGCGCCCGAAGCGGCGTAGCGTCCCACTGCCCACGCCGTGAACTCGGCAAAGTCGCGCTTGTGCCGGGGAGGGCTGGTGTAGTGCGGCTGCACTCCCAGGTGCTCGGGAGTGAAACAAAGGGTTAACGTCGTGTCGAATTCCGCGAGCGCGCGCATCTGGCGGTCGAACCACTCCTGCGCTGCCGGACGGAATGAATCTGCCCAACTGATTCCTGTGCGCAGGTAGCGCACGCCCAGGCGCCGCAGCCATTCCACTCCGGATTCCAGGCGCGGATCTTCAAAGTGGAACCACTGGCAAATACCTAACCCCTGAGGAAACTGGGAAGCCGCCGGCTTGGGCGACCCATCTTCCCGTACCAGTCCCATGTAGTAGTGGCGATAATAGGCGCTGCCCTCCGACTCTTTATGACGGGTCGTGGCGGTCCAAGTGGCCGGCAGGTCGAAGAGGCTGTACCAGTGGATCCGTTCCACGCGCGGCAGCAGCAACTCGGCGGTCTTCTGCAACCCGAATACCTGCACCTCTTCCGCTCCGAAGGAGGAGGCGCCGGCTTCCGAGACCCACACCGGCTTGCTGGTCGCGGCGCGTATCTCATCAATCTTGTCCGGCCAGGCGTGAATGCTCCAGTGGTTCCAGTCCAGGGGGAAACCGTGCACCGCTACAATGTCCACGGCGTCCAGCACGCCATGCGATTTCATAAGTTGGACGAAATTGGGGTCAATGGGCGAAATGCCGCCCAGCACGATCTTCAGTTCCGGATTCACCCGGCGCACGGCCTGCGCCGCCTCGATGGCCATATCGGCGAACATCTTCCAGTTACTGTCAATCTTAAAATCCCAGTGGGAGAGATTGTTGGGCTCGTTCCAGAGCATTACTGCTTCAACCATGTTTCTCCTCACGCATGTCGTGCAGCACCGCGGCCCGCCTTATAAGATGCCTGCCAGTTCCAAATCCAGGATGTACTGGCCCCCGCGGGCCACCTCTCGGGGAGCACAGAGCCAGGTTTCCGGCTCGGGATGGGCAACAATCTCCAGCCCAGAGCTGCGCAACATCGCTTCCGCTGCTCCCCGGTTGGGAAGCCACCAGTTGGTGGGATCGCTGGCATAGCTGTTCTCGATGAAGTACATGCAGGGGAACTCTGGGTGAGTAAATATCTCTTTATTCCAGAAGTGATAATCCATCTCCCAGGTCCGCACCTGCTCTGAACCACGAATCATGGTCTGAAACAGCAGCTTGCCTCCCACCTTCTTTACTACTTTGTCCAGAGCGAACAGCGGATAGCGCAGGTGGTAAAGCACTCCCATAAATAAGACGTAATCGAATTGCCCGGAGATGTGGTCCACGTCATAGACGGAACGCTTTTCGAACTCGATCTCGAGGCCCAGAGTTCGCGCGGCAAAGCGGGCCTGGTTCAGGTAGCGGTCGTCCACATCAATGCCCAGAACTCGCTGCGCGCCGCGCTTCTTCATCTCAATGGAATAGAAGCCGCCGTTGCAGCCGATGTCGAGCACGGTGGCCCCGCTCAGATCCGGCGGAATGACCGATTCGATGTGCTTCCATTTGATGTTAGGAAAATCGCCTAAAAAATGATGGGGGGCCGTGGGGACGCCGTAGAGATCAAGGTTGTGGAACCACTCGCCCAGTTCGTCAATGCTGCGCGCCAGCGCGTCACGGTCAATTTGCGGCGGGATGGCCGTTTTGTTCGCACTTGTCTCTTGCAGATGGCCGATAGACATTGTGGAAGCAGGGAGAGGGGCGTTGAAATCCAGCACGGCTCCTCTGGGGCGATTAGATGCGCCCTCGGCAGTCGAGATGCCTCCCCCACTCGCTCCACGCAGGTGCGGAAAGCAAATACTTTTCCGCTAATCTGAAAAACCGCAGCTTTACTCCGTCCGCAGTGCCTGAATGGGGTCAATGCGAGCCGCGCGTGCCGCAGGTATCACCGACGCTGTTACGGCCGCGAGCAGCAGGACGATGGCAGCGCCCGCCACCGCCAGCACACCCGGCGTCTTCAGATCAGCGAGCAAACTCCCCGCTAATCGCTCGAGGCCGAAGCCGCTGGCGAAGCCAACAGCCAGTCCCCCGACGGCCATCAGCGCGCCTTCGGTAAGAACGCGCGTCAGCAACTGCCGTGGCTGGGAGCCTATCGCCAGTCGTATGCCAAACTCCCTGGTACGGGCACTCACTGAAAACGCCAATACGCCGGCCACGCCCACCACCGCAATCAGCAGGGCCACCGCCGCGAAAGCCCCGAACACGATCACATTGAGCCGGTCAGGCGAGAGCACCTCGGCGCGGACATCTTGCAGTGTGGCCGCGTGTTCCACTGGTTGGTCTGCGGACATGGTGCGCAGCAGGCGCGTGAGCGGCGTCACCAGGCCGTAGGGGTTCGAGCGCACGTGCACGAACAGGCGCCCGCCGCCAATCACCGGCTCCTGATCGAAAGGACGGTAAACAGTCATGGTCGGCTCAGGCACAATGTTGGTGTCATCTATGTCAGGCACCACGCCCACAATGCGCAGCGGCTCGCCGCTGATCATGGGAACGGCCTTCAGGATGGGGTCGGTCCACATCAGGTGATGGTTCAGAGCATCGCCCTTTAATATCCGTTGCGCGAAGGTCGCGCTCACAACCGCCACGCGCTCTCTGCCGTCGCGGTCAGCGTCGTTGAAATCGCGTCCCTCCAGCACAGGCAGGCCCAGGGTTGCGAAGAATCCGGGTGATACGACCCGTATTACGGCGGTGGGATGTGCCTCGTTCGGCGTCGGCACGTGTCCGTCCACTCCAAATTGCAGGAAGAAGGGCGCAGGCTCGCGCCACGGAACCACCATGCCAATGGCGACGTTTTGGACCTCGGGGAGTTCGCGGATGCGCCGCGTCGCTTCGCGGTAGAAATCCACCGTCTGGGCGGGTGTTCTTCCCAAATGCATCACCGGAACATTCACCGCCAGCACATGACGCGTATCAAAACCAGCCTGCGCGGCCTCCAGCGAAAGCAGCGTCCGCACGGTTGCGCCGGCCGAAGCCACCAGCACGAACGAGGCAGCGATTTGAATCACGGCGAAGATCCTCAGTTTGCGGTTGGCGGCGCCGGTAAAGCGCGTGCTGCCGCTGGCCAGGTTGAATCCCTGCACGCCCTCCGAGGAAGGCAGGCGCGGAATGTATGCCAGCAGTACCGCAGCCAGCACTGCCAGTGCCGCGCCCACCCAGAGCATGGTCGAATCAACCGTGAGGTCGAGAGCTCGAATGGAGTAGCGCGACATGTAACGCCCCAGAACGGCAACCATGGGGCTGGCGATCACCAGACCGAGCGCTGCTCCCACGACGCACAGCAGCAGGCTCTCGCTTAGCAGGGTGCGCCGCAAAGCGCTGGTGCTTGCCCCCAGCGCAGCTCTGACTCCCAGTTCGGCTTGGCGCCGCACAGTGCGGGCCAAAATCAGGTTAGCAACGTTGGAGCAGGCAATGATGAACACAAGTATCGAGGTCGCCATCAGGACCAACAGGATGGTTCGCGCTCCCGACGTGACTTGGTCGCGCAGCAGCATGGCATTGACGTGAAAATCTTCTTTGGCGGGGTAATCGTCGGGATGGTCCTTTACCATGGACGCATACACCGTGCGCAGTTCCGCGCGCGCCATGGGCAGAGTAACTCCCGGCGCCAGCCTGCCGAACAAGTCGGTCATCCGGTGTATGCGGCTGGTGACCATGGTGGCCGAAAGATGATGTGCGCTGGTGATGATATTGGCGATGATTTCCGTGTCCTGCGGGTAAGGGAGGCAGGGCTCCAGCACGCCCACCACGGTGGCAGTGCGCGAATCGAAGGAGTCGAGCCGCACGGTTTTCCCGATCACCGTAGGATCGCCTTTCAGGACCGTAGTCCAGAAGCGGTACGTCAACACCACGGCGCCCGCCGCGTTGGGACCATCATCGTGCTTGTCCAACAGTCGCCCCAGCACCGGGCGCAGGCCCATGACCTGGAAGTAGTTACCATCCACCACGCCGGCGCGGACCTCGCGCGGTTCGCCCAGCCCCACCATGGTGAAGCCGATGGTGGAGAATTCGCCGATTGAGCTCAGCGTCTTCACGCTTGCGCGCAAGTCCTTGATTTCCGGCACCGAGAAATGAGCGTCATCCTTCCCGCTGGTCTGGCCGATGTAGATAAGCCGGTTCTCATCGCGATTGACCAGGGGGCGCAGGAGCACTCCCCGCACCAGACTGAACATGACGGCATTGGCGCCAATGCCCAGGGCCAGGGTTACCACTACCGTGACCGTCAGGCCTTTTTCGCGGGCCAGGGAACGGGCGCCGACTTTCAGGTCGCGCAGGAAGGACAGAATGTGCTCGGACATGGCAACCCCCTTATTACCACAGGGCTTAGCAACTCAGTTGCCCCTGTTAAGTAACTGAAAATAAAGGCAGCTAGCCATTCACGAAAATCCGTTCAGTGTTCGTTTCCGAAATTTGCGTTCGAAAGCGGACAAATCCGTGTGTGGGGAACGGGGACAGAGAAACGGGTAGTGGCAGGCGCGTCCCGTTGGGACACTATAAAAGACCCGCCAGTTTTTACTGGCGGGCAAGTGATTGCCCCATCTTTGAGCCGCAGAGGGACAACTTTGGCAGATGCCTCAGTGCAGCCGTTTCTGGAACACCATCGGTCCCTCCTGCACCGTGTAGTCCGCCGGCACCTGAAACAAGGAAGAATCGGGCTCTTCCCGGCTGATGTTGGTGAGCTGATACACGACCTCCCCCATTCGCGGATCACTATGCTTCACCAGCACATCTACCTGCAAATCAGGCGAATACCAGCGCTCAGTGGTAATGATGATGGGTTTCTCGTTGCCAATCTTGCCCGCGGGAATGGTTTCCGTTGTCCGCGTGCCCTGGGCCTGGACTCCCTCGATCTCCTGCGTGCCCAGAGATGTTTCGACGCGGTTGCCAATTCCCGCATCCTTTTCGACCATGGCCATAGCCGGTGCTGCCGCAGTCACTCCTCGTCCTGCGAAAAACACCCGATCCTTGGTCATCAGCCCCGGCCCGTCGGCTGGGGGCTTGCGGGGCGACGGCATCGTGAAAGCCTTTTTTTCCTGCATGTTCAGCATGTACTGCACGCGGGCCACCGGGTCGAAGATATTTGCCATCTGCATGGGGGCTCCCGATGACCAGGGTCCGATAGCGTTCACCGAGAGGTCGCGGCGGGTGCGGCCCATGCCGTCGCGGTATACCTTCGCCGTCTCTTTGCGGACGATGCGATTGCCGTCAGCCAACACTTGCGTGTTCTCCGTGACCGCATCGGCGGAATAGGGCGACCCGGTCACCACCTTGTTGTCTTCCAGGCGGAAGGTACGTACGTAAAACATGTCGTGGCCGGGCTCTGGGGGTGGCGGCGGGCCGGGCATTTGGGCGCTCGACCTCACCACCCCCAGCAGCAGTAAGAAGGCAACCGTCAGAACGCTGTACTCGGTGGCTTTCGACTTCATAACAATCTCCTCTACTGATTTATTAATTCTGTTGTAAACCGGGATTCTGATTCGAGTCCTGACCTTCTTCCGGCTGGACA
>DASSQB010000491.1:0-7187 GCA_035702725.1 Terriglobales bacterium
CTGGTGGGGGTCGAATTTTTCGGCGAAAACGCCGATGCCGCGTTCGCCCTGGTCCGCCCAGCCTTCGTCCTCGCCAATGGCGCACACGCTGGTGAACAGGTCCACATCGCGCATCACTTCCGAATAGACGATGGCGGGAACATCGTCCAGCGCAATCTCCTTGCCCTCGCGGTAGAAGCGCACCTGGTCGGAGGTGATGAACAGGTTGATGCCTGAGCCCGACTGATCACCCAGCCCAGACTCGCGAAGGGAGGGATGGCGATCTGCCGGCAGATCCACGTAGAACTCGACGTGCATCTTCCAGGGATCAATTTTTCGGTTGGGCACATTGCCACCGTCAAACCCGCTGCCCATCAGGCGGTAGTTCCAGCCACGCACCCGGCAAAGGCTGGCGAACTGGTGCTGCCGCATCAGCACCCCGGCGAAGCGGTTCGAGTACGCCTTGATTTCGCGTTCTTCATCGGTAATCTGATAGAACTCCCGAAATGCTTGGCGGAAGGGTTGCCGCACGCCCGCCGCGAAGACTCGGTCCCGCCATCGCTGGACCTCTGTCGCATCCGACGAAAGCGGATGCCATAGCCGGACCTTCTCAGCTTCTGCGAGGTCTAGCGCTTTGCCTTCGCAATCGCCCATTTCCTTCCCCGACCACAGGCCGGAGCGCTCCCATCCCTGGCTGTTGCTGAAGACCCAGATCAGGCGGCGTCCCAGAAAGCCAAGCAGCGGATGCTCAAGGAAGTATTGTTGCCAGTGCTTCAGCGGAAGTAATCGCGCGGACATCAGCGATGATTCCAGGCGTACCCGCTGCACGGCGTAGGCTTCCTCCAGTTCCTTAGCCACCTTCGTAACATCTTTGACTTCCTTGGCAAACGCCTTCTTAATGTGGGCGGGCGCTGCCTTCACAAGCTTCTCGTCGGCGTTATGCCAGGCCACCGCCACGCTTCCGTCATCGCGCAGGCTGAGGGCGGCCCTGGCGTCGCCCAACGTGATTTCCCGGCTTCCACGCTCATCCAGGCCATGGCGCGCGACGCAGATGTCTTCAATTTCCTCGATGCTCAGGCCGCTGCGCTCCGCCGCCTGCTGCAGAGATTTCTCGATCAGTCGCCGGGCCACCGTGTATTTAATCCGGGCGCGCAAGCGCGTAAGCTGCGAGACCGCCTCCGAGCAGTCCATGGCTCCCAGTGCCTGCACGCAGGCAAATCCAACTTTCTGCGAAACCGCGCCCAGATTGGGTACCTTGCGCAGGCAAGCGATGGCGAAATCGGCGATGGCAATGGCGGTTGCGGGCTCAGCTTTCATCGCCACGCACCACACCACTCCTTTCTGATAGGCCGAGTCCTCAATGGGCGAACGAGCTTCGGGCGGCTGTCCCGGCGTGGGGCCCAGCGCCAGCCAGCGCAGCATGGCAGTAATGACTTCGTCTTCACCCAGCGCGGCCATCAGTTCCCGCGCCCGCATCTTCCACTTGGCGCTGGGCAGGGCCTGTTCCAGCGCGCGGCAGTGCTCCAGCAGACCCTCCCATCCGGCGCAGGTGATGGCCTCCTGGCCGGCGATTTCGTCGAAAACAACCTGTGACCACGGCCCGCGTCCAGGATCCAGCTCCTTCTCGCCCGTTGCCCGCAGGAGCCCGGCAAGCAACTCTCGTATTTCCTTGTTGTGCTCCTCTACCTTGCCCGTCGGGCTGGGCGCAAACTGAAGCAGGATTCGGCGCAGCTCAGTGCGGATCTCATCCGTAATCTGGTCGCGCGTCAGCACGGACAGGAACTGCTCGAAGGGGAAATACATCCGGGTCATGGAAAAGTCTTGCCGGTATTCGCTTAGCAGCCGCTGCACCACTTCTGTGGGCAACGGCTTGGACAGGGTCGTCAGGACGAGCCGAATGGCATCCGTAACGGCTTGACAGACCTGAAACCGGCTGAACTCCTTGGCCTCGGCCCGCAACCACCCAAAGCTTCCGCTCAGAAAAGCCAATCGCACCTCGGCGCTGGCGCGGCTTAAGGCAGTAAGCGCTGAATTGTTCGCCCGCCACTCCTCGAGCTTGCGCATCATTTCCCCCAGCGATCCAGCCGAATACGGCCGGTCCTTGCCGGTGGTGCAGATCTCCTCGTAGAGGGCGAAGGCCTGTTTCTCTGCCTCGGTCATAGCGCTCCTATATTGCCGGGAGAGTAGGGAAAAAGCTTATTACTAACGGGAAGTGGTCACCAGAGGGGTGCCGCGTGGCTAGTCGCCTGTGGCGGCGTGAGCTGCGGTTTCCTGGGGTGGAACCGCAACCCCATCGCGGAAGATGACTGTCTTGCCCGAGATAGCCGGAACGCGCTCCCCCGGCACGATGATGCCCACCAGGTTCAGAGGATCGGCAGCGGAGATGGTGATGGTCTCTCCTGAGGGCTCAGTCTTGCGCATGGCACGCAGCGATTCCACTGCCACCGGCAAAGCAAACTGTTCACCCAGGAAGCCGCTTATGAACCTGCCGCCGCGCACCTCGCCACGGTCTTCCAGGCGGCGGAAGGCCATCGCCAGTTCGCGCCACTTGGGCAAAATGGCCTCGCGCGCCAGCAGGTCGCGGAAAACCACGCCATAACGGCGCAGAAGCATCCAGCAGGCAGCCTCCACCTGGCGCGTGCGTTCGGCGGCCTCACCGGGATAGAGCAGCGCCCAGCGACCCGCACTATGGCGTGGCCGGGCCAGGCGCCCGCTGCCCTGGCCGGAACGCCGCTTGGGATCAATCAGCGAGCGCAGGTTATCAAAGCCGTCGGCGGTGACCAGCCCGGCGGCCACCAGCTCCCACAGCGCGGTCTCGATTTCCGCTTTCAGTTTGTCGGTGCCGCGCACGATATCGGCGAAGAAGGAAGCCCCGCGCTGGCGCAGGAATTCCAGCACCTGGTGCGCCCCATGGCTCAGGCCACGGCCGTCCTGGTGGTCGGTGTGGGGAGGCAGCCAGTCGGCCTCTTCGCGCACGTAGAACGTAATTGGCGCTACGCTGGTGGGGATAACGCGGCGCTTGCCTTCGGCGGAATCCTCCAGGGTGGCGGGATGCGGCGACAGCCGTCCCCAACCTACAGCGCCGGTGAGGCATAGCTGGTCGAGAATCT
This sequence comes from Terriglobales bacterium, assembly GCA_035702725.1. Lineage (GTDB taxonomy): Bacteria > Acidobacteriota > Terriglobia > Terriglobales > Acidobacteriaceae > JAICWP01. The sequence goes on from DASSQB010000491.1 coordinate 3,090, forward strand.
TGGGATCGTAGCCGGCGATACGGCGGGCCAGCACCTGGCGCTCCCAGGCACTTGCCGGGATCTCGAAGCCTTGCAGTTGCTGCAGCACTTCCAGCGTGCCGCGCTCGCCCAATACCTGCGTGCCTGGCGCGACGTGCTGCCAGCGCAGCAGCCAGCGCATGAACTGTGCCGCCGTGACCGGTTCCACCTGCTTGCGTAGAGTGCCAAGCGTGAGGCGGTGTATGCGGGCCAGCAAACGACGTTCGCACCATTCCGTTTCAGGTCCACTGACACCTTGTGGCGCGGGCGCCCCCGCCCGCGAACGGTCTGTGAACTTACCACGCAGAATCGCGCCTGTCGCTTCCAGGCGCAGCAGCGCCTTATCAATCTCCGATGGCGGCAATTCTAGAATCTGTGCCAGTTCGTGGGCGCTAGTGGGACCCAGATGCCCCATCCATCCCGTGACCATCTGCAGCAGGGAATCGTCAGGGGAGGGAACTGCGCCGTCTAGCTTGGGCAGGGCGGTCTCGAACTGAGCTGAAGGATAGATTTGCGCGAAAGTTTGGGCCCGTTCGGCAGAAACCCAGAACGATTTGCCATTGTGAACGGCGCGGCCGGCGCGGCCGGAAGCGGCTAACGCTTCAAAAAACGAAAACCAGAGGCGCGCCTCCGGCACGCCCGCACGGGCGGGGGCGCCCGTGCCCACAATTTCATCAGTAGAATTGAGGGGAGCCGTGCCCGCAAGTTGCTCTGGCAGTGCAATCAGTGTCTGCAGAACATCATGCAATTCGTGGGCATCGCGCACGTCCGGCCAGGCTTCGTCGCGCACTTGGGCGATAGCGGCAGGGTCGAGCCTGCCTACCTCCTCCAGCACGGACTCCGGCAGCAGCCGGCGCATCTGCACCGCGCGCGCCCGGCGCTCCTCCAGTGGCGCATCGTCCAGGTACGCATAAGGATTTGCATTGAGAATTTCGTGCGAGAACTGCGAGGGCACCGGCGTGTCCACCGCCAGGCAACGGATGCTGCCATCTTCGATGCCGCGCAGCAGAGCGCGCAGGCCGTTAATGTCCATGGCCTCGGTGAGCACATCCTTCATCACCTCGCGCACCAGCGGGTGATCGGGAATCTGGATGTCGCCCACAATATTTTCCTGGCAGGCGGCCACGTCGGGAAATACCGAGGCCAGCAAGTCATCGGAGCGCATGCGCTGAATCTGCAGCGGCAGCTTCTTGCCACCCTGGAAGCGCAGCAAGGCCAGGGAGCGCATGGCATCCCAGCGCCAGCGCGTGCCGAAAATAGGCGAACCGGTGAGCACTGCCTGCTCGACCACCGGCTGCACTGTTTCCGCTTGCAGAAAATTGAAAACATCGGCCAGCGGGAAACTGTGCTGCTCAGCGAGCGCGATGTTCAGCCCATCATCCGTAGCCGCAGCCTGCAGTTCGAAATTGAAGCTGCGGCAAAAGCGCTTGCGCAGCGCCAGGCCCCAGGCCTTGTTGATGCGTCCGCCGAAAGGGGCATGAATTACCAACTGCATCCCGCCGCCTTCGTCGAAGAAACGTTCCGCGATGATGGTCTTCTGCGTGGGCACGGCGCCCAGCACCGCGCGGCCCTGGATCACGTATTCGATGGCCTGCTCGGCGCCGGAATCATCCAGACCGCACTCCTCTTTCAGCCAGCGCACCGTCTCCGCCACTTCCGGCTGATGCTGTGAGATGCCGAGGGGCGAAGTTCTGGGCAGCATGTCGCTGATCTGTTTGCGCAGATCAGCCACGTGCTCAGAAAGCTCGCTGGTGCGTGCCGGCGCCTCACCCCGCCAGAAGGGCACACTGGGCGGAGCTCCATGGGCGTCTTCCACCAGCACCCGGCCGGAAGCGCCTTCGATGCGGCGAATCATCCAGGAAGTATTGCCCAGCAGCATGATGTCGCCCTTGTTGCTTTCCACCGCGAAGTCCTCATCCACGGTGCCCACCACAGTGCCTTCGGGCTCGGCCACCACGGTGTAGAGCGCATTTTCCGGAATAGCACCGCCGCTGGTGATGGCTGCCAGTCGCGCTCCGCGCCGCGCCCGCAGCCGTCCGTGCACGCGATCGCGGAACAGGTAAGCGCCGTATCGGCCACGACGGGCGGCAATGCCCTCCGACAGCATGGTCAGAATTTCATCAAACTGCGCGCGCGGCAGCTCGCGGTAGGGATAAGCGCGGCGCACTAATTCGTAGAGCTCATCTTCCTGCCAGCCGCTGTCATTCGCAGTCTCGCTGCTATTTGTAGTCCCGGCGTCTCGCCGGCTGTCGGGCGGGCGTCCCGCCAGCCCCCCGCTATGATCGCCCGCAGCGCACATGGCCACGATCTGCTGCGCCAGAATGTCCAACGGCGCTTCGGGGATAATCAGCCGATCCAGGTCGCCGTGGCGGATGGCCCGCACCAGGGAGGCGCACTCCATCAGTTCGTCGCGAGTGGTGGCGAAAATCCGGCCCTTGGGCACGGCCCCGCGCCAGTGGCCGGCGCGGCCTATGCGCTGCAGCGTGACCGCGATGGAGCGCGGAGAGCTGATGTGGCACACCAGGTCCACAAAGCCGATGTCAATGCCCAGCTCCAGCGAAGCCGTGGCCACGAGCACCCGCACCTCGCCGCTTTTCAGCTTTTTTTCGGCGGCCAGGCGCAGCTTGCGCGCCAGGCTGCCATGGTGGGCGGCCACCGCGTCTTCGCCCAGGCGCTCACCCAGTTGGTGGGCCACCCGCTCCGCCAGTCGCCGTGTGTTCACGAAAACCAGCGTGGAGCGATGCTGCCGCACCAGCTCGCAGATGCGGTCGTAAATCTCGTCCCACATTTCGTTGGAGGCCACCGGGCCCAGCGGGCTGGCCGGCACTTCCACCGCCAGGTCGAGCTGGCGTTTGTGGCCGATGTTGACGATGGTGGGCTCAGGCCGGCCTGCGCCGGTCAGGAATTCCGCAACCTGCTCGATGGGCTTCTGCGTAGCCGAAAGGCCAATGCGCACCAGCGGGCGGTTGGTCAACGCTTCCAGACGCTCCAGCGAAAGCGCCAGGTGCGCGCCGCGCTTGTCGTCGGCCACAGCGTGGATTTCGTCCACAATCACGGTTTCCACATCGCGAAGAATGGCTCGGCTTCTCTCCGCGGTCAGCAGAATGTAGAACGACTCCGGCGTGGTCACCAGGATGTGCGGCGGGCGCTTGAGCATGGCCCGGCGCTCGGGGATGAGGGTGTCGCCGGTACGGACCGCGGTACGGATTTCCGGCATGAGCAGCCCGCGCTCGCCCGCGCGCTGCAGGATTTCGCCCAGCGGGATTTCGAGGTTTTTCTGGATGTCGTTGCCCAGCGCCTTGAGCGGAGAAATGTAGAGGACCTCGGTGCGGTCCTGCAGGTCGCCGGCCAGGGCCTTGCGCACCAGACGGTCAATGCAGGCAAGAAAGGCAGCGAAGGTCTTGCCCGAACCGGTGGGGGCGGAAATCAGGGTGGTGCGGCCGGCCAGGATGTGCGGCCAGCCCTGCTCCTGCGGTTCCGTGGGCGTGGCGAAGCGCTCCACGAACCACTCACGCACCAGCGGATGTGCCCACTCCAGGCTGGCGGGGGAAGGTACGGACATTGAATTATTCTAGCATAGCTTTCGCAAATTATTCGCCTATGCCCAAGCTACTCTCGCGCCAATTCCACACGCCGGTTGCGCGCCCGACCCTGCAGCGTGTCATTGGACTCCTTCGGCCGGGTCGCGCCAAAGCCCGCCGGATCAAGGCGCTCCGGCGCGATGCCGTAACGCGTCACCAGCGCCTGCTTCACGGCCGCTGCTCGCCGCTGCGACAGGTCCATGTTGTAGGCGTCACCGCCGATGTTATCGGTGTGACCTTCCACCCGCAGCTTCCAGGCTGGATTGCGCTGCATTACCTGCGCGATTTCCTGCAGCACGGGCTCGGACTCCGGCTTGATCTTGTCACTGCCGAAATCGAAGTAAATGCCGTAGATCTCCACCGGCTCATTGCGCTGCAGCTGCTGCTCGATCTGCTGAGCGCCTCCTCCGCCTCCAACCCCACCGGCGCCCGCAGTTCCGCCGCCCTTTGCTCCCAATCCTCCGGGTTGACCTCCTCTACCGGCACCGGCGGCCACCTG
>DASSQB010000492.1:0-4238 GCA_035702725.1 Terriglobales bacterium
ACGAAGGGAATAAGGCCGGCGCTTTCGCCAATGCCGACGTACTGGTTGGCGATGTCGTAGGAGAGATAGCCCCAGTCGCCGGCGTTGCGAGCGCCCAGCAGCCACCAGTCGCCGAAGTGGTGGAAGAAGCGGTCCACCAGGATGTAACGATGATATCCGGAAGAGCCGCCAACCACTCCTGCCCGCTGAATCAGCGCCCACACCGGCGCGTTCATCACCAACTGAAGGCCCAGAAGCGCGATCAACACGCTCCAGCGCAGCAGAGGCAGATGGCGGCGCATCGGCCACAGGCACAGTCCCAAAAGGGCGGCCGTGCAGGCCAACACCGGGGTGCTGGATAGGGAACAGGCAACGATGATCGAAGCGCCGCAAAAACCGGCGGCAGCCGCGTGTTTGCGTCCCTTCCACCACATTGCCAGGCTGAGCGGCATCAGCGTGGCGCCGAACACGCCGGCCGACACCGGGTTGCCGAATCCGGCCACTGCGCGCAACGCGCCCAGCCGTCCCCAGAGAGCCTTGCCGGCTTCTTGTTGTCCGTCGCGCAGGGCGGCATAGAGCCTCTCGCCGCCGGCCTGCTCCAGCAGCATGATGCCGGCTACGACCACGCCCAGTGCAGTAAGCGTGCCAATCGCTCTTTGTGCATCTTCTTCGTCACGCACAAGGAAACGCAGCAGGAAGTAGATGCCAAATGCGTTGTAGAGCGCGCCCAGCTGGTTGATGAGGGCGGTGGAAGAGTGCCAGAGCAAAACGACGTTGAAGGCGGAGATGCCAGCCCACAGAATGAGCGTCTTGTCCACAGCGTTCAGGCCGGAATTGAGCAGGCGCTGGCGTGAGAGCGCACCGGCCAGCACCCTAATCCAGCCGAGCAAGACCAGGATGCGCAGCATGGTCCAGTGCAGCGGACCGATGAGCACAACCTGGTCGAAGGGAATAAGAAGGCCTGCCACCAGCAGCGGCACGATGACGTGCTTTCGGGGAAACAGCAGAATCAAAGCGCCGGCGGCCAGCACGGCGCAGAGCACGGCCGGATGAACATAGGAGCCGAGCGGGGATGTCTTGTCATCCTGCAGGGCAAGCAAGAAAACCGGAAAAAGAAATGTGACCCACATCACCGACAGTTCCACCACGTGCTCCCGAACCGGAAATGCATAACTGCATCGCGGCTGGGTGCAATCAGAGTCAAAACTTTCAACAATTTGTTGTGGGGCCATTTGCGCCGAACCAGATAATCACCCAAAGAGAAGGCCGCAACCTCTCCCAAGTTATAGGCGTAAAACTTTCCTGCTTTGAAGTCACCTGTGGGGGTGGCGTAGAAGGAGTTGGCCTCGCTGCAAACCTTCCCCTGCCGGTGAAGGTTCCGCGTGAGTTCCCCGTCGTAAACCACGCTGGCCAGGTCAATACCGTGGACAATGAGGAAGGGACGATCAACGGCTTGCGGTGCTTCCTGCGCAAACGCGCCCAGGGACAACAGCAATATCAGCCAGAATCTCATGGACTCTCGGTCACCACGGCTCAGAACTCGTCAACCGTGGAGCCGGACTCTTTCGTAAAAATCGATTTCTGAAACATGCTGAAACGGGCGATGAGCTGAAGCAACGAGGTCGCGCATCATGCTGCCCCAGGAAAAGGAGAAGCGTCGATAACGCCCGCTGGCCGCCTCGTTGAGCAGCCGGGCGAGGCGTGCGGGTCCATGCGCCGAGCGGATGAGCGCCCGCCGGGAAAGGTGCAGCTCCTTTTCGGCCACCAGTTGCAGGTGGGCGAGGGGGCAATGGGCGCTGCGCGCGGACGCCACCACCCGCTGGTGCAGTTCCGCTAGGGCCGCCGTTTTGGCGTAGTAATCCGCTTCCGCCGCCATGGAGGTCTTCACCTTTTGCAGAAACGTATCTTTGCCGCATCCCAGCTGCTGGGCGAGGTGACGCCGGTAGAGGAACAGGCGTTGTGGAATAGGAACGCCGAAGCTGAAGACGGAACCCAGCAGGGCGAGCCAATAGTCGTGTCCCCAGGCGGGCGCGATGGGTAGCACAATGGCGCGAAGCCAGGAGCGAAACGCCATGGCGGCCCCGGTCACCCGGTTGCGCTTGAGCAGCGTGGCAACCTGGCCAGGAGGGATGAAGCGAATGGGATCGAAGCCCACGGTATCCCAGAGGCTGAAGCCCAGGAGCTCACCGGTTTCGTTCACTATTTCAGCGTCAGAAAAGACGTAACCGGCACCCGGGTTGGCGGCGAACGCTTCCGCGATGAGGGCGAGCTTCTCCTGCTTCCACACATCGTCCTGGTCGGCCAGAACAATAATTTCGCCTTCACACAGGCGGATTGCGCGCTCGAAATTGCGGGTGCAACCCAGCTTGGTGGAGTTGCGCACCAGGCGGACGGGGATTGGCGACCTGGCTGCGAATTGCGCCAGGACCTGCGGGGTCGAGTCGGTGGAGGCATCGTCGCAAATAACCAGTTCGTCGGGCAGCGTGGTCTGCCGGACCATACTCTGCAACTGCGCGCTTACGAAGCGGGCGCCGTTGTAGGTACACATCGCTATTGAGAGGGAAGGGCGGTTCATGTTGCCAGCCGCCAGGCGGCGGGAGGAAGCAGTTCTGTGAGCAAGGGGAGCAGCTGCTCGCGGTAGCGGTCCCGAGTAAACACACGCTGCGCCCAGGTTTGTCCGTTGCTGCCAAGCTGAGAAGCGACCTCCGGGTGCCGATACAGGTAAGTGATTTTGCCGGCGAGGTCCTGCGCGTCGCCGGTGCGGTAGAGGAGGCCGTTCAACCCGTCGTGGATCAGTTCGGCGGTGGCGGTGTTGTCGGCGCCAATCACCGGCTTGCCGGCGAGCATGGCCTCAGCCGTCGCGCGGCCGAATCCTTCGGCGACAGAGCACACGAGAGCCACATCGGCGGCGCGGAGCTCGGGCATGGGGTCGTCCATCTGGCCAAGGAAACGGACCCGATCCTGCAGGTGGTTCTGCGCCACCAGGTTCAGCAGGCGACGGCCATATTCACCGTTGCCTTCGCCTATAAGCAGCAGTTCGGCCTCAACCTGCCGGCGGCGCAATTCGGCCAAAGCCAGCACGGCGTCCTCCTGGCGCTTGTTTTCGGCGAGGGCGCCGGAGAGGATACAGCGAAACTTGCCATTTGCGGGAACGATGTCCTCCCCACGCAAGGCCCGGTGCAGCGAACAGTAGATGACGCGCAGGGGCGCGTGCGGCAGCCAGGTGCCGGCTTCGGCGGCAACCGCGTGAGAGGGAGCGATGACTAGAGAAGAAAGGCGGCTCATCACGCGGTGCGACCATCGCTCGCCAAAGATGAACTTGAGGCCCATCCTGGGGCCGAACTCGTGCAGGTGCCACACGTGCGGACGTCCAAGCAGGGCCGCAGCAAAGGCGCCCACGCATACGGTCGCCGTATTGCTGTAGATGATGTCGCAACTCCAGCGCCCTGCCTGGAGCGCGATGAGCAGTGACTTCACCGCGATGTTCAGCAACGCACGGAGCCGGCGCAGCAGGGAAAGCCTTTGGTGCGATACCCATAGCGCATAGGAAGTCACTAAGACCGGCACATGCATCTTCTCCAGTTCAGCCAGCAGCGGACCGCGCGAGGGCAGCACGGCGCAGCAGTGCACGCCGCTTTCCTGCAGGACTTCTATGGTCTCGAGCAGAACCAGTTCCGCGCCGCCCAGGCGGGAGGAGTGCGAAATGAAGCAGATGTTCACGAGGCTTCGCGCTCAGTGCGCCGTGGGGGCGGTGTTGGTCATGGCGGGCAGAGGCTGGGAATTAAAGATTCGCACCAGGGGAGCAAGCGCCAACCAGACCCGCTGTCGTTCTGCGTTGTCGAACACCAGGAACAGCACGGCGGCTGCGTAAACGAACAAGGCAGCTACGGCAGAGCCGGCCAGAGATGGGTATGCTGGCCTGATTGCCCAGCTACAGGCAACCCATGCGATGCCGGCAGCCACGAGCGCCTTGCCTAGCGCCGAGCCGGCCGTTTTCAGATACACGCCCAGCTGCACGTCGCTCAAACGGCAGACCCAGACCGGCTGCACCAGCAGCCGCATGAGCGACATCGCTCCCAGCGTTCCCAGCGCCACTCCCACTATGCCGTAATGGCGCACCAGCCAGAGGCTGAGTCCCAGGTTCAGAACGCCCTCCACGCAGTTCAGGCAGGCGTAGGCGCGGTGCTTGGCGATGGCATAGAGCAGGTCAACTGAGGGCGCCTGCCACAGGTCAAAGGTGATGGCGAGGGTCAGGATGA
>DASSQB010000493.1:0-5169 GCA_035702725.1 Terriglobales bacterium
TGCCTCCTGAACCGAAGCAGCTACCGTGGAGAGATTGGCGGCCACGTGGTGCTCGAAGCCGTTGGCGCAAATGTAGTGCAGCAGTTGCTGCATGCGGGGAATGTGCACCACCCCGGCGCCGCCGAAGGTATTCAGCGGATCGTCGGTAAAGCGCCCTTCGCCGGTGTAGCCGCGAATCACGCCGGCGGTGTCGTCGGTGGAGAAGCGGGCAAAGGTCATGGGACTGGGCCGCACTCGGCCCACGCAGGTGCCGAAGGTATTGTCCTTGCCCACGGTGCCGGCGATGATTTCCTGGAAATCCATTCTTACGTCGGCAAAGAAATGCTTGGGCAGGTTGGAGCAGTGGAAGCAAACCGCCTTGTCGGGGTCGGAGCCGTAGTTGTTGTTCCAGTCCAGCAGGGCGGAAGGGCTGGAGGAAGCCAGTTGCAGTACGTGCATGCCCAGCACTCCGCAGATGTCCACTTCGCAGGCGCTCGACATCAGCTCGTTGCTCATCATGCTCATCACGGTGCAGGGAACCACACCCAGGTTCTCCTCGATCGAGGTCCAGCACTGCACGGCGCTGATCTGCAGATCGGCAGCCTTCATCCACTGGTCAATTACGGTGCCCAGCTTGGCCATCTTGAGCAGCGCGGGAGCGGGTACGCCGGAGGTGGTGACATATTTCTGAATAGTGGCCAGCTTGGCCTGCACGCCATCGTCATTGTCCTTCATGCGCTGGATGCGACCCAGCACTTCAGAAAGGTCGAGAGTTTCCACCGAGATGCCATTCGCTTCCAGCACCTTCTCGCTGTAGCGGACAGTGTTAAAGGCGGCCGGGCGGGCGCCAATGCTGCCGATGCGCAGGTTCTTCAGCCCGTTCACCACCCGGCATACCGCGCCAAACCACTCCAGGTCTTTGCGGAATTCGTCGGAATCGGGACTGACCGTGTGCAGAGCGGTCAGGGAATAGGGAATGCCGTACTGGCGCAGGTTATTGCAGACCGACATCTTGCCGCAGAAGCTGTCCCGCCGGAACGCGATGGTCATTTTGGCGGGCGTGTCGGGCGTGGCCTGAATAAGCACGGGAATCTGCAGGCGGGAGAGGCGGAGGGTGTTGGCCACGGCGCGCTCATCGCCGAAGTTGGGCAGGGTGACGATGATGCCGTCCAGGCGCTCGCTATTTGCGCGAAACAGGGCGGCGCAACGTTTGGCTTCCTCGTGAGTTTCCACAGCGCCGTACTTGCTCTGCTGCGCATCCAGGACAACTACGTCCATCCCTGCCTGGCCCAGTGCGGTGATCATCTCTTCCCGGCCCGACTTGGCCAAATGGTCGGGGAAAAATCCCCGGTTGCCGACGATCACTCCCATGGTCAGCCTTTTACGAGTGCTTGGCATGTGTCTCCTCCCCAGGTGCGCCCCCGCCGTCTTCCTTTTGCCCTCGGCCGGGAGCGAAATGGTAGGAATAGAAAATGCCCAGGAGAAAGAGCAGCCCTCCCCACCAGATGCTGGCGTGCAAGTTGTAAAGAACAACCCGATACTGCGGCGGATGCGCCAGTTCGTATAGTCCGGCCGCAAAGATCAGCCCGCCAGTCACCACCAGGCAGAGGCCGATGAAGAACCAGATCGAGATGGAGCGCCCGGAAAACATCGCATTTACCAGACCATGATGTTAAAAACCACGAACACCAGGCCGACCACCACCGCCAGGAAAGCGGGGCGTTTGTAGAACGCCACCTGCGCCTCCGCGGGCAGAGGAGTCACGCCATACACCAGCCCGGTGAGTTCCGCGGGTGAGCGCGGCTTGGTCAGATAACTTACGATTACCGTCACCGCCACGCACACCACCCACGACCATAGAGCGCGGTACATGTCTTCCGCCATGAAGCGGGCGTGGGGTGAAAGGGCCACGTAGCGCAGCGCGTTGGGGTCCCATTTCACCCAGGCCCACATGCCCATCGAAGACAAGGTCCCGATCAGCAGCCCCCAGAATCCGCCTTCGGAGGTGGTGCGCTTCCACAGCATGCCCAGAAGGACCGTTCCAAAAAGCGGAGCGATAAAAGTGGCGAACAGCGCCTGTACGTAGTCCATGATGCTGGCAAACTGCATCACCAGATAGGCTGTTCCCACGCTGATCAGCACGCCCAGCACCGTGGTCCAGCGCCCCATGCTCACGTAGTGGCGGTCGCTGGCGTTCTTGTGGATCAGCGCCCGATAGATGTCGTAGGTCCAGACAGTGGTAAAAGCGCTGACGTTGCCGGCCATGCCGGACATGAAGCCGGCAATCAGGGCGGTTATCCCCAGGCCCAGCAGGCCGGGCCCGCAATAGCGCGCCAGCATCAGGGGCAACACTTCATTGTAGCTGTGTCCGCCATTCGCGATTGCCGCGGTTTCGCCGGTCAGCTTCACCGGCAGCACCGCCAGCGCCAGCAGGCCGGGAAGGATGACGATGAAGGGCACCAGCATCTTGAAAGCGGCGCCAATGATGGGTGCCATCTTGGCCGCCCGCAGGTCCTTGGCCGCCAGTACCCGCTGTACTACCAGGAAGTCCGTGGTCCAGTAGCCGAAGGAAATCACCCACCCCAGCCCGAAGACAATGCCCGTCCAGTGAATTCCCATGGGGTTCTTGCTGAAGGAGCCGAGCGTGGACCACAAGTGGGTGTATTCGGCGGAGGCGTTGCGGGCGATTCGCACCTGCAGCGCGGTCCAGCCACCAGCGTCAATCAGCCCCAGGATAGGAATGAGCAGCGAGCCCGCCCAGATGAGCACGAACTGCAGCACCTCATTGAAGATGGCGGAACGCAAGCCGCCCAGGGCCACGTAGATGGCTACCGTCAGCGACGAAACCCAGATGCTGAAATTGATGTTCCAGCCCAGCACCACTTTCATCACCAGCGCCATCGAGTACATGTTGATGCCGCTCATCAGCACGGTCATGAAGGCGAAACAAACCGCGGCCAGCGCCCGGCTGGATTCGCCATAGCGCAGCTTCAGATATCCCGGTACCGAATGTGTCTTGGAGATGTAATAGAACGGCATCATGACCAGGCCGAGGAACAGCATGGCCGGGATGGCGCCAATCCAATACCAGTGGGTGGCCAGAATGCCGTACTGGTAGGCGGCCGCGGCCCACCCCATCAGTTCCAGCGAGCCCAGGTTGGCAGACAGGAAGCTGAGGCCGGCAATCCAGGCCGTCATCTCCCGGCCGGCCATGAAAAAGTCCTCGCCGGTCTGCGAGCGGCCTTTGAGGTAAAGCCCGATGGCCAGCACCAGGGCAAAGTAGAAAACAATGATGACCAGGTCTACCGGCGACAGGTGCACCAGAGTGCTGGCGGCGTACACGGGCGTGATGGGCATCAGGCAGCCTTCCCAGGCTGGGCGGAGCAGCCGATGGCAGTCGTGGCCGCAAGCATAGCAGCGGGGGTGAGGGCGGGTAACCGCTGCGAGAAGGGTTGCGCCCCCGGTGGGAGTGGCAAAATAGGTTGCAGACGTGGCAGCGGCATGGGCGGTAGCCGGCGCTCAGCAGGCTGGTAAAGTAAGCGTTTACCGAACAACTCAAGCTAAGGGACAGCCGCGGCTTTGTCAACCGTCTTTTGCGCCCTTAGCCATTCTCACATCGCCCACTGGATGACGGTATAGGACCTGGGCGGCACCTGGAAGCGGGTGCGCCCTGCCGTCGTGGAAGGCTTGGTGAAAACCTGGGGCGCCACTCGCTTAGGCGCTGCAAAGCTGTTGGAGGCCTTCAGGTCATTGCCGGTCAGCACCTGAGCCTCAAGCACCTGCGCCGGCGCCCTGTCCTCCCAGACCACTTCGACGTCATGCGGTTGTGCCAGATCGCGATTGAGCACGAACATCGCCAGCTTGCCCTCCTCAGCTTTAAGGGTCGCGGCGGCGTCCAGGTAGGCGACTTGCCCCATGCCCGACACCTCATATGTGGGCGACTCCAGCAGGAGGTTCAGCACCGAACCGTGCGCGAAGCGCAGTCCCCAGCAGTAGGGGTAGTAAATGGTCTGCAGGAAAAAGCCGTTTTCGTTGGTCATGATGGGCGCGATCACATTCACCAGTTGGGCCAGGCAGGCGATGCGCACGCGCTCGGAGTTGCGCAGCAGCGAATTGATCAGGCCGCCCACCAACAGCGCGTCTTCCAGGTTGTAAACCTCCTCCAGCAGGTGCGGCGCCTCCTGGCGGTGCCCGTTGCCGTCGGTCGCTCGGTACCACACGTTCCATTCGTCAAAGGAGAGCCACAACTTTTTGGGTGAGTGCCTGCGCGCCTGCACCACGTCGCAAACATCGGCCACCTGGGCGATCTGGCGCTCGAATTCCAGATTCAGCGCCAGAAACTTGGAGGAATCGCCGCCGGTCTCGCGGTTGTTGTTGAAATACCGGTGCAGGGAAATGCCGTCCACGTAATCAAAACACTGCTCCAGAACCTCACGATCCCACTCCAGGTAGGTGGGCATTAGTGGCCCGCTGGACCCGCAAGCCACTAACTGGAGCGAAGGATCCACGTAGCGCATCTGGCGGGCGGCGTCGGCCGCCTTCAGGCCGTATTCGCGGGCCGACATGTGGCCGATCTGCCAGGGCCCGTCCATTTCATTGCCCAGGCACCAGTGCTGCACATTCCAGGGCTGGGCCACGCCATGCTGGCGGCGCAGATCGCTCCAACGGGTGCCCTTTTGCACGTTGCAATATTCCACCAGCGCCGCCGCCTGCTCCGGAGTGCCCGTGCCCAAATTCAGGCCCATCAGCGGCAGCGTGTTGGCGGCTTTGCACCAGGCCAGAAATTCGTTGGTGCCAAACTGGTTGGAATCCACTGTATTCCACGCTTTGTCCAGCACCTTGGGGCGATCCTGTTTGGGGCCGACTCCATCCAGCCAGTTGTACCCGGATACGAAGTTTCCTCCGGGATAGCGCACAATGGGAACACCGAGTTGGCGGATCTCGTTAAGCACGTCGGTGCGAAAACCGTTGGCGTCGGAGAGCCGCGAGCCAAGTTCATAGACGCCTTCATAGATGGCGTGGCCCAGGTGCTCCAGGAACGAGCCGAACAGGTTGCGGTCCAGCGGCACGCTGACCCTGCGGGTGTCGGCGAAAATTTGTGCGGGCTGGCTGCCGGCCACGCCTTTCGCCTGGGCCAAGAGCCACCGGGGCGAAAGCGCGCCCGCGGACCAGGCCGCGCCGGCGGCCAAC
>DASSQB010000494.1:0-5534 GCA_035702725.1 Terriglobales bacterium
ACCTGGCAGACCTCGATCACTCCACTCTGAACATCGTCACCGGCCAGTCGGGCAATCTTTTCAGTCCCTACTACATGGACCAGTGGCCCGCATGGTTTGGCGGCGCCACTTTCCGCCTTCCATTTTCCGAGCCGGCCGTGGCCGCCACTCGAACGCACCAGTTAGTGCTGCAGCCGGGAAAATGATTTCCCGCGCTTTGCCTGCCTAGAACTGCAGCTGGAGCGCATGCGGCTTTTCCTTTTATATGCCTTGACACGTATATGCTCGGCGTAGTATATAAAGAGAGTGCAGTCCGTATTCGAAATCATCGCCGAGCCGAACCGCCGTGCCATCCTGAGCCTCCTGGTCTCGTCCCAACGGTCGGTGGGAGAGATCGAGCGCCAGCTTCGTATGCCACAGCCGGCTGTGTCCAAACACCTGCGAGTGCTGCGCGACGCCGGCTTTGTGGAATCCACGGTGGACGCCCAGCGCCGCCTCTACCGGCTGAAACCGGAACCACTTCAGGAGGTGGATGCCTGGCTGGCTCAGTTCCGCCGCTTCTGGTCCGCTCGCGTAGATGCTCTCGAACGCCACCTCGACCGCATGGCTCAATCAACCGCAACGAAAACGAAAAGGAAGACAAAATAACGCGGCAGCGCCCGCGAATTGAAAATACGAGGGGAACAATGAAGATCAAACTGACTAGCGTATACGTTGACGATCAGGAGAAGGCACTGCGCTTCTATACCGAAGTGCTGGGCTTCGTGAAGAAAGCCGACTTCAGCCAGGGGCCGTTTCGCTGGCTCACCGTGGCCTCGCCAGAGAACCCGGACGGCACGGAGCTGCAACTGGCGCTCAACAATAACCCGGCAGCCAAAACCTACCAGCAGGCCATGTTCCAGCAAAGCCAGCCCGCGGCCATGTTCTTTACCGACGATGTGCAGGCCGATTACGAGCGCATGAAAGCGCGCGGCGCCCAGTTCACCATGCCGCCCACCGACGTGACCGCCTCTAAGATCGCCATGCTGAACGACACCTGCGGCAATCTCCTTCAGGTCACACAACTGAAGAGCTGGTAGGGCAGACGGAGAAGATAGATGAGCGATCGCGAGCAGTACACACCGGGTCCGGCCGGCGGCGCGCGGATACAAAAGGACGGAGAGAAATGGACGCTCGTTCTGGTCCGAGATCTCCGCCACCCGCCCGAAAAAGTCTGGCAGGCGCTGACCGACCCGGCGCACCTGCGCGAGTGGGCTCCCTTCGACGCCGACGGCAGCCTGGGTACGGCTGGAAACACGGTGAAGCTCACCACCGTGGGAGCGCCCGCACCCCGCGTTACCGAAACCACCGTGAAGCGAGCCGACCCTCCCAAAGTGCTGGAGTACACCTGGGGTGACTTCGATATGCGCTGGCAACTTGAAGCCGTTGCTGGCGGCACGCGCCTGACCCTTTGGACCAACATCGGTCACCGCTTCATCGCCATGGGCGCCGCCGGGTGGCACATCTGCTTCGACGTGCTCGATCGGCTGCTCACCGGTCAGCCCATTGGACGCATCGTCGGCCCAGAGGCCCTGAAGTTCGGCGGCTGGCAGCGATTGAACGCTGAGTACGCCAGGCAGTTCGGCATGGAGACTCCCAACTGGCCGACCCCGCCGGCTCCAAAGTCGTGAATCAAGGGGATCGCAAGATTGCACCAAACACGCTCGCGGAGGCGACCATGAATATGCCCACCCAACGTACGATTTTTCGCTGGATTCACCTTATCCTTGCCATTCCGATATTCGGCTATATTTACAGTCCGTTCGACAAACTTCCGGACTATGCCCCTCCTACCCGGTTTGTCTTCTTTCCTCTCATGGTCCTTACGGGATTGTGGATGTGGAAAGGCCATATCGTTCGAAGACTATTTTCGAAAAGCTCGGTCTGATCGGAGATTTTGTCAAACGTAACCCTTTCAAAAACAAGGCGAAGAACTACTCACAGCATTGCAGTCCCGTTTTAAGAAAAACATGAACCGCCATGAAGGCCTGGCATGGGCTGAAGTACAAGCGAAGCTGGAATCTGACACTGCAAAACTGTGGTCACTCTATTAAAGTTGTTTATGCAAGGGAACCAAATGTCACTGACCACTAACTCCCGACTACTGCTTCTGCCTATCGTCGCGACGCTGCAGTGTTGGACGATCTCCTTCTCCACTCGTGTCAGCCTTGTCGGTCTTCTTGGAGCGGCGCAGGCTGGGCTGGTTCTCCTTGGCCGGGCCGATGGTTTTGCGGCGATTCTCAATAGCCGCCAACCGGGCCTTGACCGTGTCGAACTCTGAGGTGCTGATCACGTACTGGTCACGCGCGGGCAAGATGCGGGCAATCTCCTGCTGCGTCCTCTTGATGCGGTCGGGCGTCTGCGGGTGGGTAGAAAAAGCCTTGGAGAGCGTTCCCGGTTTCTTCTTTTCCTTGGCCTGTAGCTTCTCGAAAAATGTGACGTAAGCCTGCGGGTCATAGCCGCTCTTATACATGTACTGCAGGCCCAGGAAGTCGGCTTCCTCTTCAAAGCCGCGGGAGAAGCGCAGGAAGGTGAGCGGCAGCCCCAGGCCGGCCGCCGAGCGTATGGCGTAGCCCAGCCCGCCACCCACGAAGATCAGCGGGATGGAAGCCAGGTTCACCATGTTGCCGCGCGTCATCTGGCGGGTGGCGTGGCGGGCCGCTACGTGCGCGATCTCGTGCGACATAACGCCGGCGAGCTCGGCTTCTTCATCCGCCGCCAGCACCAGGCCGGAGTTCACGTAAAAGAAGCCGCCCGGCAGGGCGAAAGCGTTGACCTCGTCGGAATCCACCACCTTGATGGTGAAGGGCACCTTGGCGTCGGAGTTGCGCACCAGGTTCTGCCCTACGCGGTTTACGTATTCACTGACCACCGGGTCATTCACCATCTTCACGCTGGACTCGACCATGGCGGCATACTGCTTTCCCATAGCCACTTCTTTTTCAATCGAGTACCAGTTGCCCAGGCCTTTGCCGCCCATGCCGCGGTCACCGATGGCGTTCACGTCATCCTTGCTGCCGGGTTTAACCTTGGGCTGCTTCTGCTGCGGGGCAGGCGCCGGCTGGCTTTGAGCGGCAGGCGCGGACGCTTGCGGCTGCTGGCTGGCCGGCTGCTGCGTCGTTTGGGGAGCACCGGAAGGGGGATTGGGTTCGGTCTGACCGAAAGCTCCGGGAAGAAGCTGGACGCAAAACCCCAGGACAAGCGCGCACACTACTGTGCGAAACTTCATAGCTGACTCCTGCGGGGCGGTTCTAGGAAATTATAGGCATGTCGCAGGATAGGAATTCAGTGATGCCGGTCACGAAAGGCGACCCAGCGGCGAAGCTAGAGCGCCGAGTGCAGTCCTGTGGGACGGTCGGCGGCAGGACGCACCTGAGGTCGCTTGCGGTGATGCGATTCCCGCACCTTGAGGATTTCTACTCGCGAGGCCTGCCACTCGCCCTTACCATCCTGGCTGGCGGTCACCCGCACTTCGGCGCCCTCCTTCAGGCCGCGGGAGGCATCCTTGGCCCGCAGGCGCACGGGCACGCTATTGGCATATAAGACCTGGGCGTGGGAAACCTCGGCCCGGCGCAGGTTCCCGTTGCGGCCCGCCACATAAATCCAGCCCTGGGCAGGTTCGCCCGCGGGCGCATGGACGATCACGCCACGAAAGGTACCGGAAATCTCCGCTGGGAGTGGCAGCACCCCGGCAACAACCAGCAGCGCCAAAACCCGCGCCCACTGCTTCATGGCCAGATAAGATGCCGCTCTCACTGCATTTCGCCGCCTGAAAACCTTGCCCGACCTCAGTCGTAGTATTCCAGACCTAGGTGCGTGATCAGTTCCTCCCCGCGCAGGTAGCGCAGCGTGTTTTTCAGCTTCATCAGCTGAATGAACAGGTCGTGCTCTGGGTAAAGCCCAGGCACCGTCATAGGCGACTTGAAGTAGAAGCTCAGCCATTCCTGGATGCCGCGGCAGCGCAATTCCGAAGTGCGCTGAGCCAAGTCGAGGAACAGAACCAGGTCGAGCACGATAGGCGCGGCCAGGATGGAGTCGCGACACAGGAAATCAATCTTGATCTGCATCGGATAGCCGAGCCAACCGAAGATGTCTATATTGTCCCAACCTTCTTTGTTATCACCGCGTGGCGGGTAATAGTTAATGCGAACCTTGTGGTATAGGTTGCCGTAGAGCTCCGGGTATAGCTTGGGCTGCAGAATGTGCTCCAGAACCCCTAGCTTGGACTCCTCCTTGGTTTTGAAGGAGCCGGGGTCGTCCAGCACCTCGCCGTCGCGGTTGCCGAGGATGTTGGTGGAAAACCACCCGCCCAGGCCCAGCATACGGGCCTTGAAGCCGGGTGCCAGTATGGTTTTGAGCAGCGTTTGCCCGGTTTTGAAATCCTTGCCGCAAATGGGCGCCTCGTTGCGCCGCGAAAGCTCCAGCATCACCGGTAAATCCACCGTGAGGTTGGGGGCGCCATTGGCGAAGGGGACACCCTCGGAAAGCGCAGCGTAAGCGTAAATCATTGAGGGTGCGATGGATTCATCGTTCTTTGCCAGCGCCTTCTCAAACGCCTCCACCGATTCGTGCGCCCGACCCGGCTGCAGGAAGACCTCTGTGGACCCGCACCAGATGACGATCAGCCGCTCCGCCCCGGAGCTTTTGCGGAATTCGCGAATGTCCTCGCGCACCTGCTCTGCCAATTCCATTTTGTTCTTGCCCTTCTTCACGTTGGGGCCGTCGAGCTTGCGCACGTAGTCGTGACTGAACACGGCCTTGCGGGGCTTTACGGATTGCAGGAAAGGCTTGATCTGGTCAAGCAGGCTCTTTTCCAGCACGCCAGCCTTGGTGGCGGCGGCGTACATGTCATCTTCAAAAATGTCCCAGCCAGTGAAGACCAGTTCGTCCAGTCCGGCCAAAGGCACCAATTCCTTGATTTTGGGTGAACGGCCTTCGGTGCGCTTGCCCAGACGCACCGTGCCCCACTGAGTGAGCGAGCCGATGGGCTGCGCCAGGCCGCGGCGCACCGCTTCTACGCCGGCCACAAAGGTGGTGGCCACCGCGCCCATGCCGGGGATCATGACCCCTAATTTCCCTTTAGCCGGGCGGATTTCCCCGGGCTGCACTTTCTTTTCTGCTGCCGGTTTTGCACTACTCTGCCGCGTGGCCATCAGTGCCGTCCTATCAGGTATGAATTTATGCTGGGAATCAAACTCACAATCTTCTCGTATTTGCGGGCGGGTTGGCAACTTACACTGTGAGTTATGCGCGTGATACAACCGGCACACGGAGAGAATGTGACTGAAAAGGTTGCTCTGGTCACCGGTTCTTCCAGCGGGATTGGCCTGCTGGCCACGGTGGAGTTGCCGCGCGCTGGCTTTCGCGTGGTGGCCAGCATGCGCGATCTGGGGCGTCGCCAGCGCCTGGACGAGCGCGCTACGGCTGCCGGCGTGGCCTCAAGTATTGATGTTCGCCACCTCGACATTAGAGAGTTCGACCGCATCCCTGAATTCATCGCGCAGCTTGAACGCGAT
>DASSQB010000495.1:0-2389 GCA_035702725.1 Terriglobales bacterium
GTGCCCGCCATTGAGAGCGTGCTCATCAACCGTCCCGGCGGCGCAGCCATGGGCGCCGGCGAGCTCTCCATCACCGCGGTAGCCGCCGCCATTGGCACTGCTGTTTTTGATGCCACAGGCGCGCGCCTCCGCGAGGTGCCCTTTACCCCCGCGCGGGTCAAGGAAGCCTTGCAGGCAAGCGCCGCAACCTGAGGCTGTGCCGTCTTAGCCGGTGGTTTGGGATATTTCCGGATTGACGAAATACGCTTCTGTGTTGCGCGCCACCTGGTCCAGAAACTTCAGTGCCAGCCAGTTCTTGAGTTCCTGCAGCGCCTCCGGCCTGAGTTCTTCAAAATGAACACCTGCCTGCCCCCGCCCGTCCGTCCACACGATTTGCGCGGAGCCGCTAATGAGCAGGTTCGTGTCCGGCAAGGTGAAGGAAAACCAGATTTTCTGCCCCGCTCCCATGGCCAGGTTAGCGCTGATGGCCAGCCCCGATTCGCTCACATTGAGCGTGCGCGCCGGCGTCTTCTCCCCCGAGCCCAATTGCACCTCGGCGGGTACGTCCAACCGCTGCCGGAAGTAACGCCGGCGCTCCCGCAGCATGGACCCGTAACCGGCCCACAGCGTCCGCGTGGCCTGTTCCTGCTGCACCGGCTTGGAGAGCACGAAATCCGCCCCGCTGGCGAACGCCTCGCGCATGCCGGTGCTTTCCCCCGCCACTGCCACCACCACCGCCTTATTATTCGAAGGCAGCCAGCGCACAGTTTTCAGGATCTCCGCGCTCTTGCTCCCGCTGCCGCAGTCCACAATCACGACGTCAAATTTTTTATGGGACAAGGCCAATACTGCCGACTCGGCGTCGGCATGCGCTTCCATCCTTAGTCCAATCTCGTTTAGGGAGCGGGAAAACACATTCACTACTTCAGCATCGCTGGCTACCACCAATCCTTCCAGGATAGGTTGGGTCATCGGATAACTTCCTCCCCGCCTCCTGATCGCCGGTCGCTCGCCGTTCCGCGCACAAATACATCATACCGGTCATTCCACCGTGTCGCAGACACAGCAGTAACCATGTTCGGTTACGCTCATGATGCAAGGGTTTCCCTGACGCGGTTCGTTCAAGAGCAGCGTCCCGTTCCTGGAGAAACGGTCCAAATGCTGGACAATTAAGCTATCAGCGGATGGCTTTGGTGAATGACTTTTCCTGCTGAATCCACCACATCCGTGGATTCCGCATACGGAAGGGATGTTTGCCGATGCAGCTAAATTTTACTTTCCACATCTTCCAAAATTGCAGCAGGATGACAACGCTGACCTTTGCCGCGGCTACGGTGAAGATCACACGTTCGGCCGCGCAGTGAGGATGGGAGCAGCCGAACCGTGCCGAATACAGTACCAGCTTGCCTGCTTTATATGGATCGGGCGAGAAGAACCGCACTTTTCGCAAGTCGTTCCTGGTGTAGCGATTGACGTGGAGGCAAACTGGGCAGGCAAAGTGAAATGCGGGGTATTTTTTATCCAACTTCGAAGCCGGATGGGGAAACCCGGATCGGAAAGCCACACTTCAGGTTGTGGCACTCAAGCCAGTAACCGACGTACTTGGGCACTTAACTGCCGCTCCGGCAGGGATTCTGAAACGGGAGCGCGTATCTTACATTGTTCCTGATACATAGTCATTACTATTTCCAGCCGCATCAGCTGTCCTGCCTATTCCAATAGTAGGATTCCTCCGGTATGATTCCTCGCCCCCCTGCCGACCCGCGCTCCCTTTTGAGGTTGTCCGCATCGACAGTTCGCTTGACCTTCGTAACTTTTCACCTCTTTTTAACCGCCTAGAATCACGCTAGCCCGAAATCTATGAATCCTAAGGACCAATCTGCTTGGTCGCTGGACGCTGGGCGGAGTTCTGAGCGCGGCCTCCTTCAATTACGTCAGATCGAAGGCCGCGAATGGTGGCTGTGGGGCTTTGCCGTAGGTGTCACCCTCCTGCTCACCTTCGCCATCATTTCTTTTACTTTCCCCTGGTTCCATGTCGCGGCTGGCGCTGACTATTGGAGAGATCTGCAGGAATGGGTGCGGGGCCTGGCTGCCCTCGTGCTTCTATTCGACATCTACACCATTTATCAGCACCTGCAACTGCACCGCATCCGCCGCCAGTTGGCCGAGCACGACCAGCTTTTCCGCCTTATCAGCGAGAACGCCGCCGACATGATTGCCCTGGTGGACAGCGATGGTCGCCGTCTTTATAACAGTCCCGCCTACCAGAAAGTCCTCGGCTATTCCGCTGAAGAGTTGCAACAGACCTCAGCCCTGGAACAGATTCATCCCGACGACCGCCCCCGCGTGATCGAAGCCGCCGAGAAAGCCCGGCTCACCGGCCGCGGCCAGCCCCTGGAATACCGCATTC
>DASSQB010000496.1:0-10402 GCA_035702725.1 Terriglobales bacterium
GCTTCCAGGTGGGCTTCCACGCCATTGGCGATCGCGGCGTGGAGATGGCGCTGCAGGCGTTTGCCGAGGCGGACCGCTATCTGCAGGAGCGCCAACCCCAGGCCGTGCGCTCCCAGGACCATCGCTGGCGCGTGGAACACGCGCAGGTGCTCGAGGCCGCACAGTTCGCCCGTTTTCGCGAACTGGGCGTGATTGCCTCCATGCAGCCCAACCATTTGCTCACTGATATGAACTGGGCGCTGGCGCGCCTGGGCCCGCCACGGGCGCGCTATTCCTATGCCTGGAAAAGCTTTCTGGAAAACCGCGTCTGGCTGGCCTTCGGCACCGACTATCCGGTGGAGCCCATCACTCCCTTCCGCGGTTTGTATGCTGCCGTGACGCGCAAAAACGAAGCCGGCACCGCCGAATACTTTCCGCAAGAGAAGCTGACCATAGACCAGGCCATGGCCGCTTACACCACCGGTTCCGCCTACGCCCAGTTCGCGGAGCACGATAAGGGCATGTTGCAGCCCGGCATGTGGGCAGACTTTGTGGTGCTGGACCGCGACATTACCCAGGTGTCGGCGCCGGCAATCCTGCAAACCCGGGTGTTGCGCACGGTGGTGGCAGGCAAGATGGTTTTCGAGGCGAAGTGACTTGGTTTCCGCCATTAACCTGGGACGAGCGAGAGAAGCTATTCTTTCGCGGCGCCGCGCTGGCCATCGCCCCCGCGCTGGGCTTCGTGCCGGCGGTGATGTTCCTGATTCTTACCCCGCGGCTGCCGCATTCCTACGTTCTGGCCGCCTTAGTACTGCCGCTTTTCATTTTCCTGGAACTTTGGGGTTTGCTGGAACTGGTGCGCTGCTGCGTCCAGCAGGTGTTTGATTTGCTGACCGCGCTGGCTTTTGGAGCCTTGGTAATAGTAGGAGCAATTGCCGCCTATAGCGGGCTGTTCCTGGCGGTAGTGGCGGGCAAGATGTATTGACCTTATTTTCGCCGCCGCCCCCAAGGCTTTACATTTTCCGCGTTATACCCCCTGAAAAAAGCATTGCGCCGGGCCCCCGCCTTCGATAACGAATTTCCGCTTTTCTGCGTCTAATGCTTAGTGAGTTCCACCTTCCTTAACTGCAGTGGTTTTCCCGCCAGCAGGAGCGGCAGGTATAATCTTGTTTTGCGCACCATTCCCGGAGGGAACGTATGAATGCCCGCTCGTTTTGGGCAAGGCTGACGGCGCGTCGCCCAGCCTACGCTTTAACCATTCTCATAACCCTGGCAGTGGGAATTTTAATCGGCACGGTGGTGTCCTACGGCGTTCGCGGGCAGGAGAGTAAGAATGCTTCCGCCGATGCGACCCCTCTGCAGGTTCCGTCGCCGCGGCAGATGTCGAACTCTTTCGCCACCATCGCCAAGCAGCTTGAGCCCAGCGTGGTCAACATCAATACCGAAACCACCATCAAGAACCCGCACCGCCGCATCGGGCCTCCAGGCAGTGGCGGGGGGAATGACGACGATCAGAACCCATTCCAGGACTTTTTTGACCGCTTCTTCGGCGGTCCCGGCGGGCAGGGTGGAGGACAAGGCCCGGATGCATTCGGCAGCCCCGACATTCGCGAGCGCTCCCTGGGTTCCGGCGTCATTGTTGATTCCAAGGGCTATATCGTGACCAACCGCCACGTGGTGGAGAAGGCTGACCGCATTCGCGTCCGGCTGAAAGACGATCCGCCGGGCGTGACCCACGACGCAAAGGTAATCGGCACCGACCAGGAAACCGACCTGGCGGTCATTAAGATTGATATGAACCGTGCCCTGCCGGCTGCCAAACTGGGCAATTCCGACGGCATGGTGCCCGGGGACTGGGTGCTGGCCATCGGCAGTCCATTCGGCCTGCAGGAAACCGTGACTGCAGGCATCGTTTCGGCCACGGGACGCAATATCGTTCCCGCGCGCCAGTTCCAGAACTTCATCCAGACTGACGCCGCTATCAACCCCGGCAACTCGGGCGGACCGCTGGTCAACATGGAGGGCGAGGTAATCGGCATCAACACCGCCATTCTGACCGAGACCAATGCCTACGCCGGCGTCGGTTTCGCCCTGCCCTCCAACACCGTCATCCATGTTTATGACCAGTTGATCGGGCCCGAACATCGCGTAACTCGCGGCTCCATCGGCGTGGAATTCAACGCCCAGGCGATTCCCGCTATTGCGCGGGTATATGGCGTTAATTCTGGCGTAACCATTTCCAACGTTGTGCCTACTGGCCCCGCCGCCAAAGCCGGGGTGCAGGTGGGCGACACCATCATCGCGGTGGACAACAGACCGGTTAAGACCGGCGACGAACTGGTGGCCGATATTGCGGCTCGCAAGCCCGGCACCAGGGTGACTCTGGGCATTGTCCGCGGCGGCAAGAAGATGGACCTTCCGGTTACCGTGGCCGATCGCCAGAAACTTTTCGGCGCTCGCCTGGGTGAAGAACCGGAGGGCGGCAATGAAGTCCAGCCCACCGAAAGCAAACTAGGCGTTACCGTGCGCGATCTGAGCAAGGACATGGCAGACCGCCTGGGGCTGAGCAGTACCAGCGGGGTGGTGGTCAGCGACATCAAGCCGGGCTCGTTCGCCGATGACATCGGGCTTAACCGCGGCGATGTTATCCTGGAGGTCAATAAGCAAAAAATCAACAACGAGGACGACTTCAACCGCATAATTTCTGGACTTAAGAGCGGTCAGGATGTAGTCTTCCTCGTCCATCCGCGGGGGGTAGGCCCCCAGGGTGGAACCATTTTCATGGGCGGTACACTTCCGTAACCGGTGAAAGTTCCGAAAGATTGCTGGCGTGCCGGCATCAAATCAGGG
Organism: Terriglobales bacterium; assembly: GCA_035702725.1. Lineage (GTDB taxonomy): Bacteria > Acidobacteriota > Terriglobia > Terriglobales > Acidobacteriaceae > JAICWP01. Next base: position 2,830 of record DASSQB010000496.1, read on the forward strand.
ATGATGCTGGTAGCCAGCCCGTATCGGCTTCCCCGGCCGGGGGTGCATGGTTGAGCAGCCAGTGTCACACGCGCGCTGGCTTGCCAGCACAACTTCTTGAGGTGAACGCTTGCGAGGTAACGGACCGCGGAGAATTCTTGCTACTTTTTCAGCGTTGCTGCTGCTGACCGCCGTCGCAGCGGCCAAGACCACCAACACCAGCCACAAGCAAGTTGCGGCCGCGCACAAGAGTGCGCACCGCTCGGCTAAGCATGTGACCTCTCGCCGTTCGCGGCATAGCCGCTCCCGGCACAGCCGCATGGCGTGGAAATATCGCGGCCAGAAGCGGCCCGACGCCGAACGCACCCGCGAAATCCAGGAAGCCCTGGCGAGGCAGAACTACCTGCACGGCACGCCCAGCGGCGTTTGGGATCAGAACACCCGCGCTGCCATGGCGCGCTTCCAGGAAGATCATGGATGGCAGACCAAGATGGTGCCGGATGCGCGCGCTTTGATTGCGCTTGGCCTGGGGCCCAGCAACAACGGGCTGATCAATCCGGAAACGGCGATGACCAGCGCTCCTCTGGCCGCGGGAGTCGGGGCCGCCGATCGTGATTTGCCTTCGTCTGGAGCGCCCTTCCGGCAGTAGATTTTCGAGTTTGGATTTGGGGCACGGCTTCGCGCCGTGCCCTTTTTGTTTTGTGAGTGATGGTCTTACATAGCGCGAATCTTAGGGATTTCGTTTGACTTCCGCCGGCGCCGGGCAGCACTCCAGGATTTCCGCCTCGGTGAGCAGACGGTCGGAGGCTTTGGCGCGCTTATAGATGCGGTCCACGAGGTCGTCATTGGCGGCGATGCCGTGGCGGTCAAGCCAGAAGTGTACGTTGGATTTGCCGCTCATGGGGCCGATGTCAATCACCTGCTCCATCCCGAAGTAATGGGCGGGAACGCCGGAGTAGATGGCGTTAGCCAGTTCGGTGTCGTTCTTCTTGTAGGCCTTGATGACGGCGGCGGCATGCACGCCGGTAGCGGTGCGAAACGCATCTTCGCCAACCACCGGATAATTGGCGGGAATGGGTACGCCCGTAGCCTGGGAAATAGCCAGGCAGTAATCGCGAAGTTTGGTTAGGTCCTGCTGATCCCACGGCGGCACGCCCATAAGCTTCAGGTTGACCAGCATCTGGTCCATCTGGGTGTTGCCCACGCGCTCGCCAATGCCCAGCCCGCAGGCATGCACGCAGTGCGCGCCGGCCACCAGCGCGGCCAGCGAATTGGCCACCGCCAACCCGCGGTCGCAGTGGCCGTGCCAATCCACGCGAATCTTTTCGCCGGAGGGCTTCACCACCTCGTCCACCACGAACTTCACCAGCGCCAACACGCCCATGGGAGTGGCGTGGCCGCAGGTGTCGCAAATCACGATGGCGCGCGCGCCGTGGCTGATGGCGGTGGCGTACAGGCGCTTAACCATCTCCGGCTCGCAGCGGCTGGTGTCCTCGGTGACGTACATGACCTCCAGGCCGAGCGACACCGCGTATTTCACCGCTTCTTCCGTGGTTTTCAGCAGGAAGTCGTCGGTCCAGCCCTCGGTGTAGCGGCGTATGGGGCTGGAGCCGATGAAGGTGGCGGCCTCAATGGGCAAGCCCACGCGCTGGGAAATCTCAGCAATTGGCCGGATGTCATTCTGATGGGTGCGGGCGGCGCAATTGGGTTTGATTTTGAGCCGCGAGCCGGCAATCTCGCGCGCCAGCGCTTCCACGTGCTCACAGGCCCGCGGGCCCGCGCCGGGCAGGCCCAAGTCGAGCATGTTGATGCCCAGGTCCTCCATCAGGTGGAGAATGCGGATTTTTTCTGCAGTCGAGGGGTCGCGCACCGAAGGTGACTGCAGGCCGTCACGCAGGCTCTCGTCATTCAGTAGCACCGGGCCCGCTGGCCGCAGCGTCAACGCAGCTTGGTTCCAGTCGTAGATGAGCTCGGAAGCGCGCAATTGAATTCAGAATGAAGAAAAATGATTGAGGAATGATCAGCTAAACCTTGGTTACGAAGCCGGGGCCACGCCGTGCGATCTTCATTCTTCATTCTCCATTCATCATCCTTCAATTACTTCGGCGGAATCGTCAGCCCAAAGGTCGAGATTTGTCCCTGCCCGGCCACATTGGTGCCGCGCGGATCCTCGGGATTGGGCAGGTACAGGGTCTTGCAGTGCTCGCAGCGGTAGATTTCCGCCTGCGGGCCGAAGGCCTGCTCCACGTCGCCGCACTGCCGTTCCAGCACGTCGTCGTGGTAGTACCAGCGCTTCAGGTGGCCGCCGCAGAGTTTGCCCTTGGCGTCCTTTTCGTTGCAGGAGCGCTGGCCCGGCTTCTTGGTTTTCACTTTGTGATGCGGAAGTTGTTGCTGCGTTAACTGCATACTGGCAGTCTGCATGCCCGGTGTGGCCAAGGACCTACCTCTCCCTCCTAAGATGCGCGGCACGGCCGCTGGATGGTCATTTTAGCTAACAATAGAAATGAAAACCACAGAGGACGCGGAGGAAGGGAAGATTCGGGGAAAGACTGCTACCGGCGCGCCACAACCCAAATAGAATGAAACGTATTCCCTGGCGTCCTTCGCGTCCTCTGAGGTTTTTATTAAAGCCAGTTGGCTCGAAAGTACGCCCTCAAAGCCCGCAAGCCACCGGCCAGCCGAGCACCCCAGCGCCGGGAGAAGAGGAAATCCACGAAGCCTTCCATCTGGCGGATGAACTCGGCGCCGTAGCCGTACCACCAGACCTTGCGCATGCGGGGCAGGAGGTCGGAATCCACATACTTGACCCACACCATCTCTTCCAGGCCAAAGCGGCCATGGGTACGGCCCAGGCCACTGGCCTTCACCCCGCCATGCGGGGCCTCGCTGATGCCGTAGCAGGAAATGACGTCGTTTACCATCACTGTGCCCGCCTGCAGGCGGGCGGCAATGGCATGTCCGCGGGCGCGGTTGCGGGTCCAGATGCTGGCGGCCAGGCCAAACTCGGAATCGTTGGCCAGTTGGACTGCTTGCTCGTCGGATTCGACCGCCATCACCGGCAGCACTGGCCCGAAGGTCTCCTCGCGCATAAGCCGCATTTCGTGGGTGACGCCGGCTAGTACCGTGGGCGCGTAGAAATTAGGCCCCAGATGCGGCAGGCGCGTGCCGCCTGCCAGCAACCGCGCACCCTGCGCCCGCGCATCCTCGACATGCTCCTCCACAATCTGCAACTGGCGCTCGCGGATCATGGGCCCGACCTCGGTTTCAGGATCCAACCCATTGCCTACGCGCAACTTGCCAGTCTTCTCCACCACCTTGGCCAGGAAGAGCTCATACAGGCTTCGGTGCACGTAGCAACGCTCCACTGAAAGGCAGGTCTGCCCAGCATTGACGAAAGCGCCCCAAACCGCGGCGCTGGAGGCAACTTCGAGGTCGGCGTCATCCAGCACCAGCATGGGGTCTTTGCCACCCAGTTCCAGCACCACGGGCAGCAGGCGAGCCGCTGCCGCCTGTGCCACCTTCTTGCCGCTGGCCACGCTGCCGGTGAAGATCAGTTTGTCGATGGTGGCGCCGGCCAGGGCTGCTCCCGTCGCCCCCGCTCCCACCACAACCTGAAAAACGCCTTCTGGAGTACCGGCCGTGCGCAGCAGCGCCTGCAACTCCAGCGCGCTAAGCGAGGTGAATTCTGAGGGCTTCACTACCACCGCGTTGCCTGCCGCCAGCGCCGCCAAGCCTTCTGTGGCCGGAATATTAAAGGGATAATTCCAGGGCGAAATGATGCCGATCACGCCACAGGGTTCGCGCCGAACCCAGCCGCGCTTGGCCTTCATCACCAGGTTGGCGTGCCCGATGCGCTGGTCGCGCAGCAGGCCGCGAGCGTTGGCAATTAAAAACTGCGTCGCATCCAGCACCACCAAAACTTCGGTGAGCAAGGATTCCACGTAGGGCTTGCCCGCTTCCCGGGTGATAAGGCGGGCGACATCCGCTTTCCTTTCCTGTAGTAGAGTCTGGAACCGGCGCAGGACCTGCAAACGCCTGCCGATGCCCAGCTCCTGCCATGATGATTGCGCGGCGCGGGCGCGTTCCACCGCCGCACGTACCTCTTCCTCGCTCGCGCAATCAAAGTCGTGCAGCACCTCGCCGGTGGCGGGGTTGATTGAGCTTATGGGAGCGGCTTTCGTCTCGGTGGGCATAGGTTAGCTACAGTCTAGACCAAGCAACTGGCACTTAGCAGTGAGCATTTAGCGCTTAAGTTTTCAAGTCTCTTCCTCCGAGACTTTGAAAACCGCAACTCGAAACTTGAAACTGGGAGAGCCGGTTTCAATACTCTACGTTGACCAGATACAGCCCATGTGCCGGCGCCGTGGGTCCCGCTGCCGAGCGGCTCTTCGCCTGTAGGATGGAGTTAATGTCCTGCGGGCGGAGCGTCCCCTTGCCGACGAGCAGAAATGTGCCCACCAAATTGCGCACCATGTGGTGCAGGAAGCCATTTCCGCGCACCGTGTATATCAACTCTTCACCCTCTTGCTGCCAGGCGGAAGAAGACACGGTGCGCAGGGTGGAGACTTCTTGTTCGTCGCGTCTGCGCTCGGGGTCAACCGCTGCAAAGGAAGTGAAGTCATGTTCGCCAACCACCACACACGCCGCCTCCGCCATGGCACTTTCTTGAAGCGGATACGGATGGTGATAAACGTAGCGCGCCAGAAAGGGCGGACAAATGCAGCCGCGCCAAACGCGGTAGCGGTAGGTTTTGGCTGTGGCGGAGGCGCGAGCATGGAAATCAGCGTTTGCCTCTTCGATGGCCAACACGCGCACTGACCTCGGCAAAATGTCGTTGAGCGCAATCACAAGGTTGGCCAGGGGAATGGGCGACTCGATGGCGCAGGAGGCTACCTGGGCCAAGGCGTGCACGCCGGCGTCAGTCCGACCCGAGCCCTGCGGCAGCATGCGCTCTCCGGTGACCCGCTCGATGGCGTCGCTGAGCAAGCCCTGCACCGTGACCAGGCCCGGCTGCACCTGCCAGCCATAAAAGTCAAAGCCGTCATACGCCAGCGTGATTTTCAAATTGCGCGCCATCTTTGATCCACGAAGCCTTTGACCTTCAGTCGCCGCAAAACAATACGCCACTGCTTACAAATCTTTACAAAGCTTTACGCGAGACGGCCGGTTGTGCGGCCGCGTTCGCTATACTATGAAGCTTCCGGAATATGGGCCCCAGAGGCGCCCATCCCCAGAACAGTCTGCCGCAGCTGAGGAACCCTGCGGCAGGAGCTTGCGTATCACCGTGGTGACATTTGTGTTTTTTCCCAGTCCTTTAGGTCGTTACCCATTGTGATGGAGATGAAGCATGAGCTTTCCGCGTTTGGCCACAATTAAATCCATAATCGCCGCGCTGGCTATTGCCGCCCTGACTTCGCTGGCCGCCGCCCAGCAGACCGGGGCGCAGCAGAATTACAACTATCAGAGCGGACGTTCCTATTTGCCCAATCCGCTGGCGCCTTACAGCCCCCGGCACGTAGCGCCGCCCAGTTTCGCCAATAGCGCGCGCATTGACACGCTCCTGAAAAATGGGCAGCTCATGCTCTCCCTGGACGACGCCATTGCCATGGCCCTGGAGAACAACCTCGATATTGCCATTGCCCGTTACAACCTGCCCATTTCCGACACCGATGTCCTACGCGCCAAATCCGGGCAGCAGATTCTAGGCGTGAACACAGGCTTGGTGCAGGGCACGCCCGGAGGCGGCACCGGCTCCACCACCGCCGGCGGCCTGGGCACCTCCACCACCGGCGCCAGCGGAACCGGAACTGGCGGCACCAGCGCTGCGGCTGGCGGCGCAGGTGGTGGCAGCTCCGGCCTGGTGCTCTCCACAGAAGGCCAGGGACCGCCCATTGGCTCCTTCGATCCAATGTTCACCGCCGGCCTCAGTCTGGAACACCTGACCACACCTACCGCCAGCCCCTTTCAGGGCGCCTTGGCGCTCAAACAGAATACGGCGACGGCCAATTTCAACTACTCGCAGTATTTTGCCAGCGGCACCACTTTTAACGTAGGCTTCAATAATCAGCGGCAGACGACCAACAGCACCTTCACCGAGCTGAGCCCTGTGCTGAACAACGGCTTTCGCGCGACCATCACCCAGCACTTGCTTCAGGGCTTGAGTTTCAACTCCAATCGCCGGCTGATTCTCATTGCCAAAAATAACCGCGAGATTGCCGATGTCGCTTTCCGCAATCAGGTAATTCAGACCGTATCTCAGATTGAGAACATCTACTGGGACCTGGTAAGTGCTTACGAAAACGTGCGCGTGCAGGAGAGCTCGCTGTCGCTGGCGCAGAAGACTTTGGCCGATAATAAGAAACAGGTGGAGATCGGCACTTTGGCGCCCATCGAGATCGTGCGCGCTGAAAGCGGAGTCGCTGCCGCCAATCAGTCGCTCATCGCCGCCCAGACCAACCTGCAACTGCAGGAACTGCTGATGAAGAACGCCATCAGCAAAAACCTGTCCGATCCCACCCTGGTAACCGCCCACGTGGTGCCCACCGATACTATGGCCTTGCCCGCAACCGAGCCGGTAACCCCCATCCAGGATCTGATCAACGACGCCCTTGCCCACCGTCCCGAACTGGCGCAATCGCGCATTGACCTCACCAACCGCGCAATTACTCGTAAGTCCACCACCAATCTGCTCCTGCCCAGCGTGGACCTTGTGGGGTGGTATGGCGGCTCCGCCCTGGCTGGTAACACCAACATCCTAGCCATCTGCGCTCCGGGACAAACCACCAACCGGTTCTGCATCCCAGCTAGCGAGGCGCGGCCATCCACCGGCCTCTCGGACGCCTTTAGCACGATGTTTGGCTACAACAATCCCGATTATGGAGTTGGCTTCAACATCAACATTCCCATTCTCAACCGTTCAGCCCAGGCTACCCAGGTGCGGTCGGAACTGGAATATCGGCAGTCGCAGATGCTCCTGCAGCAATTGCAGAACCAGATTGCCATTCAGGTACGCAACGCGCAGTTCACGGTGCAGCAGAACCGCGCCCAGGTGCTGGCCGCGCAAAGCGCCGAGGAACTGGCCCGGCAGTCGCTGGATGCGGAGCAGAAGAAGTACGCTTTGGGAGCTTCCACCACTACCCTGGTGCTGACCGCGCAGCGCGACCTGGCGCAAGCCCAGTCCAACACCGTGGCCGCACTGGATAACTACGAAAAGTCGAGGGTGCAGCTCGATCTGGCCACAGGTCTGACCCTGACTCATAACGGGATCGAGATGGCGGATGCGGAGAAGGGCAAAGTGCAGACCATTCCGCATGTGCCTGGAATCGTGCCACGTCAGCCGTCGCAAGAACTGCAGTTCGAAAAGACGCCGCAGCAGGGCGTGCCCCAGCCGCCTCCGGCTATGACTCAGCCGCAGACAACTCCGCCACAAGCGACGCCGCAGCCGCAGGCACAGCCACAACCGCAGGCCCAAGCCCAACCACAGGCGCAGCCACAGACAACTCCGCAGCCCCAGGCGCAGCGCTGACCGCTTGATGTTGTCATCCTGAATCTCGGGCCGGCTTGCCGGCCCGAGCGAAGGACCTGCTTTTGTTCG
>DASSQB010000497.1:0-2295 GCA_035702725.1 Terriglobales bacterium
CACTACCCTGAGCACGGTCTCGGCGATTGCCGGCACCCTGCCGTACATGGCACCGGAGCAGGTGCTGGGCGGGGTGGTGAACCAAGGTGCCGACCTGTTCTCCTTCGGCGTAGTGCTGTACGAGATGGCAACCGGACGACACCCGTTTGCGGAACTGGAACCCTCGCATGTAGCAGCTGCCAGTCTGTACAGGTCGCCGGTACCGCCCTCTACGCTGAATCGCAAAGTGTCCGCGGAACTGGAGCGGATCATCTTCAAGTGTCTGGAGAAGCAACCAGAGAACCGTTACCAGTCCGCGAAAGAACTGGCAATGGATTTGCGCCGCCTGCCATTCCCAAATAACACAATCCAGCGACCGGCGGGCACACGACTGCCCAAAAAACGAACCGCGGTGATAGCAGCAATAGCTCTTGTCATCGCCGCACTTGTAGTGTTTGGCGCCGTGCTATTTCGGGTGCCACCGGCGCACGCCCTGACCCAGTCGGATACGATTGTGCTCGCGGACTTCGTCAACTCCACCAATGATTCTGTTTTCGACGACGCCTTGAACCAGGCGCTCACGGTGGAACTGGAGCAGTCGCCGTTTTTCAAGATCCTTCCGCACGCAAAGATACAGGATACGTTGCGCCTCATGGGGCGTTCCGCGGAGGAATCCCTGACTCCGGAGGTCGGTCGAGAGGTATGTCAGCGCGCCGCGGCCAGGGCAGTGTTATGGGGTTCTATCGCCATGCTGGGCACGCAGTATGTGATCGGACTGACGGCGGCGGAATGCAGCACCGGCAACCACCTGGCGAACGACCAGATACAGTCGGCGGACAAGGAAGGTGTACTCAGGGCGCTGGGCAAAGCCGCGTCCCACCTGCGCAGCAAGTTAGGGGAGTCGCTGAGTTCGGTGGAGACATTCGATCGACCGCTTGAGCAGGCCACCACCCCGTCGCTCGAGGCTCTGAAGGCCTACTCACAGGGGAGAAAGGCTCAATACCAAAGAGGGAGTTCCGCGGCCATTCCTTTTTTTCAACACGCTATTGAGCTCGATCCCAACTTTGCGGTCGCCTACGCCGCCTTGGGCATCTCCTATTCCAACCTCGGCGAACCAGGCCTGGCAAACCAGAACCTGCAACGCGCCTATGAGTTGCGCGACCGTGTAAGCGAGCGGGAAAAGCTCCGCATTTCGGCTTACTACCACAGTTACCTTCAAGGCGATTTAACCAAAGGCAGCGAAATCTACGAACTCTGGTCCCAGGCTTATCCCCGCGACGGAGTGCCTTCTGGCAATCTGGGAGCCATCAATTTGTACATGGGCCAATACGAGAAAGCGCTGTCACAGACTCTGGAGCACCTCCGTATCGAGCCCGATGATGTGCTGGGTTACGGCAATCTCATCGCTGTGTACACCGCTCTGAATCGGTTGCAGGAAGCGAAGGCGGCTTACCAGGAGGCAACGACTCGCAAGCTCGAAGACCTGGGATTGCACGGCAATCTGTACGCAGTTGCCTTTCTTCAACAGGATGCTGGGGAAATGAAACGCCAGATGGCGTGGTCCGCCGGTAAAGCGGGAGCAGAGGACGTGTTTCTTTCATTTGCCTCTGATACGGAGGCCTTTTACGGCCGTCTCTCCAAAGCGCGAGCGCTTTCCCGGCGCGCCATTGATTCTGCCCGCAGCAGTGACCAAAAAGAAACCGCGGCAGGATGGCAAATCAACGCGGCTCTACGCGAAGCGGAATTTGGAAATTCCTCACAGGCTCGCAGGGCAACCTCATCCGCCCTGGCAATGGCTTCCACACGCGACGTACAGATCTTCGCCGCCCTAACGCTGGCCCGAGCCGGAGCCTCGGTGGAAGCGCGGCAAATGGCCCAGGATTTGGCCAAGCGTTTCCCGCACGACACTTTGATCAACGACTATTGGCTCCCCGCCATCAACGCGACCGTCGAAATGAATCGCGGAAACCCCTCCCGCGCCATCGAGATCCTTCAGGCCACAGCGGCTTACGAACTGGGTGAGCCTTATCCCTCGTTCCAAGCCGGCGGATCGCTCTTTCCTATCTATGTGCGGGCACAGTCCTATCTGCTCTTGCATCGAGGCCTGGAAGCTGCCGCCGAGTTTCAAAAAATTCTCGATCACCGTAGCATTGTCGTGAATTGCCCATTGGGAGCACTTGCTCGCCTCGGCCTCGCCCGCGCCTATGTCCTGCAGGGCCACACGGCCGAGTCCCGCTCCGCTTATCAGGATTTCTTCAGCCTCTGGAAAGGCGCCGACCCTGAAATCCCTATCCTAAAGCGGGCTAGGGCCGAATA
>DASSQB010000498.1:0-2751 GCA_035702725.1 Terriglobales bacterium
AACTCGGGCCGCTCCTGAAAACGAGGCGAGACTCTGATCAGCGTTCACAGACCGCCAATCTCCGCTTACGGTTCGCCTCAACTACACGGGTTACTGTCCGCACCACGCGTTCGACTTCTTCTTCCGACAGGTCAGGGTATATGGGGAGGGACAAGCAGCGGGAAAACGCATCCTCAGCCTGAGGAAAATCCTGCTGCTTGTAGCCGTATGCAGCCGCATAGTACGAATGCAGGTGAAGAGGGATAAAGTGCACGCTGGTGCCGATGCCGGCGCTCCTCAATTCCACGATGAACTGATCGCGGTCAATGGCCAGCGCTTCCGGTTGCAGACGTAAAATGTAGAGGTGCCACGAGTGCTCGCCGGCTGCGCCCGCCGGCGGCAACTGCAGTTCCGCTATTTCACCGAAATGCCGATTGTAGATCTCCGCAATACGGCAGCGCTGCTGCCAGAAGGTGTCGCACTTCTTCAGTTGGGCGCGGCCCAGGGCGGCCAAAATGTCGGGCAGATTCAGTTTGTAGCCGGCATCCACCACGTTATAAGCCCAGGAACCAGTGCGGGAATAGCGCTTCCAGGCGTCGCCCGCGATGCCGTGCAGCCGCATCACGGCGGCGCGTTCCGCATAGGCATCATTGTCGGTGGTGAGCATCCCGCCTTCCCCCGTGGTCAAGGTTTTGGTGGCGTAGAAGCTGTAGGCGGTCAGCTCCGAAATGGTGCCTACGCGCCGGCCGTTAAATGCAGCGGGCAGGGCATGGGCGGCATCCTCAATCACGCTCAGGTTGTGACGCTTGGCGAGCGCTTGCAAGGCATCCATCCGGCAGGGCTCCCCGGCGATGTGTACGGGGATAATGGCGCGCGTCCGCTCGCTAATGCGCCGTTCCGCGTCTTCCGGGTCAAGGTTAAATCCACCTTCCACGCTATCGCAAAGGACCGGGCGCGCGCCGAAATAGGTGACCACTTCCGCTGTGGCCGTGAAGGTGTAAGCGGGAATCAGGACCTCGTCGCCGGAGCGCAATCCGATGGCGTCCAGAGCTAACTGCAGGGCCGCCGTTCCCGAATTCAGGGCCAGCGCGTGCTTGCAGCCAATGTAGGCGGCAAATTCTTTTTCAAATTCGATGGCCGCCGGACCAGTCGTCAGCCAGCGCGAATGCAGCACCTGGTTGACGGCGTCAATCTCTTCCTGGCCGATCGAGGGACGATGAAAAGGAATGAAATTATTTTCCGACATATGCCTTGTTCGTCCGATTAGATTATCTTGCGATGGAGACCGGGCCCGCTAATGCCGGCGCGTTTTCCACCTGCTCCGGGGTCGCTTCGCGGCAGGTATCACCTTCAATGAGGTAATGGCGGCCGCATTCAGGGCATGCAACACGGCTTTCGCCCGTCTCCGGAAGTCGAATGCCGCAATAGCACATCCAGCCCGCTTGCGCCGCGGGCACGCCCATCATCAAGGCATAGTCAGGAACATCCTTGGTGACTACAGCTCCAGCGGCCACGAAGCTGTACCTGCCCAGAGTAGTTCCGCACACAATGGTGGCATTGGCCCCGATCGAGGCTCCCTTCCGCACCAGCGTGCGCCGGTATTCATGTTTGCGCACGATGTGGCTGCGCGGATTGATCACGTTGGTGAACACCATGGAGGGGCCGCAGAACACGTCGTCTTCCAGTTCCACTCCGGTGTAGACGGAAACGTTGTTCTGGATCTTGACGTTGTTGCCGATGACCACGCCCGGGCTGACCACCACGTTCTGCCCGATGTTGCAGCGCGCCCCTACCTTGGAGCCGCTCATGATATGGGAGAAGTGCCAGATGCGTGTCCCAGTCCCGATTTCGCAGCCGGCATCCACCACGGCGCTGGAATGCGCCTGGTAGGGAAGTGCCGAGCCTACTGTGGCCGGCATGCCTTTCTCGCGCACGGAAGCCTCGCAGGCTTCCAGGACCTGCAGCACGCGCAGGGCGCTTTCGCCGCTGGTCCGCGGCGCTTCCCGCGTGCTCACGCACTGCAGAAAGTGCTCGCACTCCCGGCGCAGGGGTTCTTCCTTGGGCAGGGAGATGACTTCCCCATCGGCCTTCTGCGCCACCGGCACGCGGTCCACCCAGTGGATGCGGTGCCGGTACAAAACCAGCTTGCGCTCGCTCTCCATGTCGTCGAACACGGCCATCTTCTTGTCGCCGACGATGGTGAACTTCTGTTCCTTGAAGGGATGCAGCCAGCTCACAAAAATATGGGCGTGCACGCCGCTCTTGAACTCGCAACTCGTCAGTGTCGTATCGAGCAGCGGCGGGTTCAGATAGCTGCCTCCCCGGCTGGAGACCGTGGCCGGCAGTTCGTCGAGCAGGAAGAGAATGGCGGAGATGTCGTGCGGGGCAAAACTCCACAGGATGTTTTCCTCGGTGCGCAGCTTGCCCAGGTTCAAGCGGGAAGAATAAATGTACTGGATGCGGCCCAACTCGCCGTCTTTGACCATCTGCTTTAGTTTCAGAATGGCGGGGTGGTACTCCAGGATATGGCCAACCATCAGAATGCGGCCGTGCTCGGCGGCTATCTGGATCAGTTCCTTGCCTTCGGCCGCGGTCAGGGCCAAGGGTTTTTCCACCAGCACGTCCTTGCCGCGCAGCAGCGCTTTCTTGACTACGGCGTAATGTTGTGCCGCGGGAACGGCGACGCTGACCGCCTGGATGGCGGGCTCGGCCAGCACGTCTTCGAACTGGGCCGTGGTACGGACCCCATAGCTGGCGCGCGCTTCTGCGAGA
>DASSQB010000499.1:0-6666 GCA_035702725.1 Terriglobales bacterium
GTGTCAGCATGTATTCCTCTCTGGGCGCGGGGGCGAACGGTTTTCTCCTGTGGTGCTTCACCGATGCGGCGCCAGAGCAATACCGCAAGGTTCCGTACCTGCGCTCACCGCATGAAACGCAGTTCGGCCTCACCACCTGGGACCGCAAGGACCGTCCGCAGGGAGTCGAGTTCCGCAAGTTCTCGCAAATCGCGGCCCAGCTGGAGCTAACCGGGATTGAACCGGCGCCGGCGGAAGCTGGAATCATCGTTCCCAACGAGTGGTCGAAGCCGCATGGGGATTTTTCCCGCTTTGGGTTGACCGGCCCGGAAGCCATTCCTTACGTCTCGACAAATGAGGGCATGGCAGTGGCCGGGCAGCAGCCTCCTAACACCAGCGACGACAACGCCTGGCTAACCGGTGCGTGGCTGTCGAGTTTTCTGCTGGCGCGCCGGGCTGGGCTGAAAGCTGACTTTCCGAGGGAATACAGCGATTGGCAGAAGCGTTCCATGTTGCTGCTGCCTTCGCCGCTGACCAGCACAGACGCCATGCTGGTGCATGTGCACACGGATTTTTGGGAGAAGGCGCGGCAATACGTTTCGCAAGGCGGGGCGCTATATGCTTCTGTCAGTGCCGATGCCGCCATCCCAGAAATGGAGCATCTATTCGGCGCGCGCCTGGTGGACCATGTTCCAGTATCCGACGTGATCCTGAAGGTGGTTGCACCTTTCGGTGATCTCAAACCCGGCGAGACGTTTCACTACCCTTCGGTGCCAAATGACCCCCGCCATTGGGCTGCCATCCTGCAGGTAAATGGCGCCACCGTGATTGCCGTGGATCAGGATGGCCGGCCGGCGCTGGTTGCCAATACAGTGGGCCGGGGCAAGACGTTGCTTTGTGCCTATCCACTGGAGAGCTATCTAGCGGCCCTACCGGGAGCATTCGACAAGCCCGAATCCACGTACCGCATCTACAAGGCATTTGCTGATTGGGCGGGAGTGCGGCCCGCGTTCCGCAGCGATCAACCGTCGGTCGAAGTGCGGACTCTCGATGGCAACGGCCGCGGCTATGCGGTTTTGGCCAACCACTCAGCCCAGCCACAGAAAGTGACCGTTGTTAGTACTCTCCCCATGAAATCGCTGCATCAAGTCACGCCCGCAGGGCCGGTGACGATTCCAGTGCACGGCTCGAGCTGGACGATGGAACTGCAGCCCTACGACGGTGCGGTCGTGGAATGGAAATGACTGCAATCTCCTGCACCCGGAGCGTACTTTGCTGGCAGATTTGTCGGTAATCCGAGGCAAGTACCTTCAGGACATCCTGGAGCAGCCCCAGCGCCTGCGCGAGAGCCTGGAAGCTTTGCGTGAATTTCCTGCGCTGCAGCGTTTGCTGATGCGACTGAAGCAGGGCGAATTCCACCGTCTTGTTCTTACCGGCATGGGCTCGTCGTTTCACGTTCTTCATCCCTGCACTCTCCAACTTGTGGACCACGGCTTCACAGCCTTCATGGTCGAGAGCTCCGAGCTGGTGCATTATAAGACCCGCTTCTTTGACCAGCAGACCCTGGTGGTGGCCGTATCCCAATCCGGGCAGAGCGCGGAGATCATCCGCCTGCTGGAGGTGAACCGGGGCCGCAGCGCGCTGATGGCGGTCACGAATACCTCGGAGAGCCCTCTCGCCGAAAATGCTGAAGCGGCCATTATTACTGCCGCCGGTGAGGAATTTTCTGTTTCGTGCAAAACCTATGTGACGGCGCTTCAAGCCTTACAATGGCTTGCCGACCTGATGTGCGGATGCGACCTGAGGCAAACCCGCCGCCGGCTGCAGGACACCGCGACTGCGGCCGCCTCGTATCTGGCACACTGGGAAACCTATGTGTCCAGCCTGGCCGAAATGCTGCAGGGAGTGCGTCATTTATTTCTGGTGGGGCGGGGAGGTTCCCTGGCCGCCGTGGGCACCGGTGCCCTGATCATCAAGGAGGCGGACCGCATACATGCCGAGGGAATGAGCAGCGCCGCCCTTCGCCATGGCCCCCTGGAAATGCTGGGAGAAGACATCTTTGTGCTGGTGTTTGCAGGAGACAAGAGGACCGCGCAATTTAATCATCGTCTGTTGAGGGAGATCCGGGAGCAGGAGGGGAGAGCGGAACTCGTGGGCGGAGACAGTGATTTTCCTGCGCTCCGTTTGCCCGCGGCGCTCGATCCCGTCCCGATTCTGGAAATATTACCGGTCCAAATGATCACCCTGGCGTTGGCCGCTATCGCCGGTCGTGAGCCGGGGGTCTTTGAGTTAGCAAGAAAAATCACTACCACGGAGTAGCCGGACAGAGACTCTTCATGACACGGAACCGCTACCTGGTCGGTTTGGTCTTGCTTGTGTTCTTCGTGATGTCGTTTCTCACCAACATTCTGGGACCCATTGTCCCTGACATCATCAACAGCTTCCGCGTAAGCCTGACGGCGGCGGCGGTGCTGCCCTTCTCCTTCTTCATTGCTTACGGCGTAATGTCGATCCCGGCTGGGTTTCTCGTGGAGCGCTTTGGGGATAAGCCGGTCATGGTGGCGGCTTTTTTAGCCAGCACGGTGGGTTCGGCCTGTTTTGCGCTCTTCCCGGCTTACGAAGTGGCGGTGGTTTCGCTGTTCCTGATGGGCGCCGGGATGGCGACTCTGCAGGTGGTGATCAACCCCTTGCTGCGGGTGGCCGGTGGGGAAGAGCACTTTGCTTTCAACTCGGCTTTTGCCCAACTTGTCTTCGGGCTAGCATCATTTATCAGCCCGCGGGTTTATTCCTACCTGGTGCAGAATCTCGGAACGCCGGCAGCGGGACAGAACTGGCTCCTGCGCTTTTTGGCGCGCGCCACTCCGGCCAGCCTTCCCTGGGTTTCCATCTACTGGATTTTCGCAGCTTGCACGGTGGTCATGACGGCCGTCATCTGGCTCTCGCGCTTTCCCCAGGTCAAGCGCACCGAGGAGGAGCAAGCCGGCACCCTGGACATGTACCGCAAGCTGCTGCGCAATCCCATGGTGTGGCTCTTCTTTGGCTGTGTTTTCGCGTACGTGGGCTCAGAGCAGGGCACAGCGGATTGGATTTCCAAGTTTCTTTCGCAATATCACGGCTTTGACCCTCACACCACGGGGGCGGCTGCCGTCTCCTGGTTTTGGGGCCTGCTGACCGCCGGCTGTTTTATCGGAATGGGGCTGCTGAAATTGTTCGACAGCCGCCGCGTTCTCATCGGCTTTGCCGGGGCAGCGATTATCTGTCTGACGGTTGCACTGTTCAGTCCCGCCCGCATATCGGTGGTTGCCTTTCCCACGATTGGGCTGTTCGCCTCGATCATGTGGCCCGTGCTGGTCTCGCTCGGCCTGAATTCTGTGGCCGAATACCACGGGTCGTTCGCCGGAATTCTCTGCACCGGGATCATGGGAGGCGCGATCGTGCCCCTGATCATCGGCCGCCTCGGCGACCTGTTTGGCTTGCGCGTGGGGATGGCCTTTTTGTATCTCACCTTCGGTTGCGTGCTGAGCGTGGGCTTCTGGGCGAAGCCTCTTATTAGCAACGCAACTATTCGGAATAAGAAAGAAGTTGAGCCTGCAATCTAGCTGTTCTGTTCTCCAAGAGAGCGAGCGCGATGTGTAACTTAAAATTCACCAGTTCCACCGGTTATCTGATGGTTGCATCCATTGTCCTGGCACTGCTGGCCTCCCCATGTGCCGCCCAGCAGGAGAAGCCCGCAACCGCTGCGATTCCGTATTTAAAACTGACCGCTCCTCGTCACGTCCTGCCCGACGCCCAGTCGTGGGAAGGCAAGGAATTTCCTCATACTATGAGCGTACTGGAATGGAAACGCGGCGGCTTTCGCTACTGGGGCTGGTACGGGCTGAATGAGGGCGGTGGCTTTGGCCTGGCGCGCAGCAACGACCTGCTGAACTGGACCAAGTACGAGCATAA
This sequence comes from Terriglobales bacterium, assembly GCA_035702725.1. Lineage (GTDB taxonomy): Bacteria > Acidobacteriota > Terriglobia > Terriglobales > Acidobacteriaceae > JAICWP01. The sequence goes on from DASSQB010000499.1 coordinate 3,928, forward strand.
CCCGCTGCTCACCAACGCCCGTTGGCCTTCGGTGTTGCAACACGCCGATTCGCAACACCCCGAACTGCTTTACCTCGCCTTCACGCGCGATTACGACACGCCCACCAGCTACATCGTGCTGGGAACAACCGGCGATGGCATCCACATCACCCAGGTCAAAACGCTGGTGCAGCCCGTTACCAATCAGCGTAACCAGAATCCAAATCTTTTCCGCGATCCGCGGGATCACCGCTTTTATCTCACCTGGTACCGCGGCAATGATAAGGACCACTTTGAGATCGTCAGCAAAAATGCCGCCTCGATCCTGGACCTGGATCATGCGCCGGAAAAAGTTCTGATCCGCTCGCCGGAGACGGTGGCCGCTCCCACGCTGCTTTATCTGAAGAACGCGAAGAACAGCCACGGCAAAAAAGGGGTTTACTACCTGGCCACCGAAATTTACCCCCATCGCTACACTAACAATCCGGAGGGGGAATGGCAGGTGAAGGTGTTTGCTGGAGATGCGCCCGATGGCGACTTTCTCCCGGTGGAGGGCGATCCGGTGCTGCGCGGCCAGCGAGCGTGCCTGTTCCAGCACGTCTTCCACGGCCGTTTTTACGGCTACGACTGCCACCTGGAAACGCCGGAGCGCTGGGTTTTGGAAGAAGTCGAGGCGCCGCTGCCATAGTCCACGATGGAGGAACGCCCCAAAAGCCACTTCGGGGATGATCAGTTAGTCAGCCGTGATTCTCACCACGTTCGAGTAAGCCGATTCGCCGGCGGCGTTCAGGGCGCGCACGCGGTACGCGGCCTTCTGGCCCTTGCGTAGGGTGTTATCCCGATATTCGCTGGCCTTCGCGCCCAGGCTGGCGATTTTCTCCCACGTGCCTGAAGTATGGTTCTGGGAACTGAGAGTACGCTCCACCACCACGCCTGTTGCGTTCCCGCCGTGTACCTCCCAGATTAGCGTGACCGACCTGCCTGCCAGCGAGGCCTGCAGCCCGCTCGGGGCCTCAGGGAGAACCGGCCAATCGAAATAACTTTCATCGGTAATGGCCATGACGCTGTCGCGCACGGGCAGACTTTCGATGGTGTCGGTCGTCCCAGCTTTCCACTCAATCGGTCGAATCTCACCCGACACAACGTCCACCAGAACAGGATGAGTGATGCCCGTATTCTTCAGGGATAAGGTGGCGAAGAGCGGGGGGAATGCATTTGCTGGCAGGCTGTGTGCAGCGAGCCAGTAAGCCACGATGGATTTCCCGTTGCGGTTGCGGAAACCGTAGCTCAGAAAAGGAAAGCCGGTGTGGCGGCGCAACGCAGGAACATCTGAGCTTGCGATTTCGATAGAGGGGTCGAACTTTGTGTCCGAAAACAGGGCGTTCGTATTCTGCAGCGCGTAGAAAACGGGACGCGGCGAGAAATCCGTCTTATTGTTGGTCAGGCCATGGATAATCCCAAAGTCATCGTATTCATTGCCATCGGTACCGGCGGCCAGCAGCCAGACAAAGGTCTTCACCCCGGCCGCGAGGTTGTAAACAAAACCACGCGGCACATACTTCGCCTGCACGGATTCATCAGAACCGGTCCAGGAAGGTATCGAGTTGAATTCGTCGTCGAAAAAAGGAATGCCAGGCTTGATGCCGGGATAGCTGTTCACCAATTCTCGGAGCTCGCGGGGCGACTCGTTCAGGTAAGCGCCATAGTCCATCGCCTCGGGGTTGAGATTCTGCCCGTATCCGGGATAGGTATGGTACGCGTAAATGTCAATGCCCGAGGCGCATTGGCACGTATCCAAAGCGACCTGCGTGAACTCCCGCGACGGGTCAGCCTGGCCTCCATATATAACCTTGGCACTGGGATCGGCTTGATGCACGGCGGGAATGAACGCCTTCAGTAACTCTCCGTACTGCCGAGGATTTCCCCAGGGATTCCAATACCCGATGTCTTGTTCGTTCCACAGCGCCCAATAATGGATGCGGTCGTGGAAGTGGTTCACCATCCAGGCGACGTAGCGATTGAAGGCGGCGATTTGCTCGGGAGTGGTGGGCGCGTAGAAAACCGAATACAGGCTCCGATCGTCGTTGTGAAATGATCCGGGCTCGGGCGTAATGGAATCAGGTTTCTTGCCACTGGGCGAGGTGTACATAGGATTCCCGTACAAGAGTTGCACCTGGATGTTGATTCCGTTGTTCACCAGCGAACTCACATAATCATCCAGCTCCTGGGAGCCGGCAAACACTCCCCGTTTCTGCTCAATCCAGTCCCAGCTGGTGCGGTCGGAGCTGTTTTCGTATTGCCCGATGCGGATCCACTTAAAACCGGCGTCGAACATTCGTGTCCACCACCAGCGATTCCAGGGCAGATAGGGGTCGCGCGGCAAATCGGAGTTGATGCCAAAACCATCCTGGATTTGGGAGGAGCGCTTCGGGGGCACATGGTCCGGCACGCGTTTTCCCGTACCGCTTTGAGCCACGCAGGGTACGGTGATTGCCAGCACGCAAGCGGTGATTATCAACCTGAACAGGAGGCTGTTCGACAATCCTGGTTTTCTCATCAGCTTCTCCGCACACCAACGAGTCCGTTTACCGACAGCAGCCGGCACGGTGCGATATCGGTCCACACTACATTAAAGCGTGTACTTGAGCGCAAATTCGATGTGCCGGTTATAGTGCCGATGCTTTTCTGTGCTCGGCCCGGCTTTGCGTCAGCACCGAAGGCCGATGCGGGCTAGATTCGCCGCACCAGGCCCTGCTCGGT
>DASSQB010000500.1:0-4535 GCA_035702725.1 Terriglobales bacterium
ATTCTCGGCTGACTCCGAGCGTTTGCGCCGCTTCGAGCAGGAGGCGCGCGCCGCGGCCGCGCTCAACCATCCCAACATCCTCGCGATTTACGACCTGGGACAGTCCAATGGCTCGCCCTATATCGTCAGCGAGTTACTGGAAGGCGAGGGCCTGCGCGAGCGCCTGCGCTCCGGCCCGCTGCCCCTTCGGAAGGCGGTTGACTATGCTACCCAAATCGCCCTCGGCTTAGCGGCGGCGCACGACAAGGGTATCGTGCATCGCGACCTCAAACCGGAGAACTTGTTCATCACCAGGGACGGACGCGCCAAGATTCTCGATTTCGGCCTGGCCAAGCTCACCGAGAACATCTCTGAAGCCGAAACCGTGGTGCACAGCGATGGCACGACACCGGGCATGGTCCTCGGCACCGTCGGCTACATGTCTCCCGAACAGGTGCGCGGCGTCGCCACCGACCACCGTTCCGACATTTTCACCTTCGGGGCAATTCTTTACGAAATGCTCTCAGGCAAACGCGCCTTCCGCGGCGAAACCACCGCGGACACGATGAGCGCCATCCTCAAGGACGACCCGCCGGAGTTGACGGAAACCAACCGCCAGGTGCCGCCGGCTCTCGAACGCATTGTCCGCCACTGCCTGGAAAAGAATCCGGATGAGCGATTCCAGTCCATGCGCGATGTGGCTTTTGACTTAGGAGCACTCTCCAGCCCACCCACCTCTTCCCTTGGCGCACCCTTACCTGCGGGTGTAATTTCACGCTCCAGGCGCCGTGTGTGGTTCGCTGCAGTAGGGACACTGGGGCTCGTCGTCGCCCTCGCTGCTGGAATCGCCATTGGAGAGCGGTGGTCCCGCCCGCAGCCTCCACATTACCGGCAGCTCACTTTCCGGCGGGGCACGATCGAAGGGGCGCGCTTTGCGCCCGATGGCCACACCATTGTTTATTCTGCTGCCTGGGAAGGCGGGGCTCCAGAACTCTATAGTTCCCGTGACGACGGCCAGGGTGAGCGTCCCCTCGGCATTAGCGGCGCCAAACTACTCTCCATTTCACGCACAGGCGAAATGGCACTGCTTACCAAGATTCAGCCACCGCAAAATTGGATTGATATGGGTACGCTGGCCCGGGCGCCGCTGGCGGGTGGAGCGCCTCGCGAACTGCTGGAAGGGGTGGATTCCGCCGACTGGTCGGCCGATGGCAAAAATATCGCCGTCAGCCGTTTCGATGCGGGGACGGCGCAGTGGAAGCTGGAGTATCCCATCGGCAAGGTGATTTACCAGTCGCCAAACTGGATCAGCCATATTCGGCTCTCGCCGCAGGGCGATCGCATTGCTTTCCTGGAACACCCGGCTACCGGCGACGACCGTGGCCACGTCGGAGTAGTGAATTTGTCGGGCGTGAAAAAGGACCTCACTGAGGAGGGCGCCAGCGTGCAAGGCGTGGCCTGGTCGCGTGACGGACGCGAGATATGGTTCACTGCCAGCACCAACGGCAACAACCGCATGCTGTACGCAGTTACTCCCGCGGGCAGACAACGGTTGGTTGACACCGTTCCTGGCAAACTGCAACTGGAAGATATCGGCGCGGATGGCCGCGTGCTTCTGCAATTACAGACCGCCGGCCGAACAATGGTCGGGGTAAGCGCAGGGCAGTCGCGTGAAGTGCCATTAGGCTGGCTGGACTATCCTTTTCCGCGCGATATGACTCCTGACGGCAAAACCCTTCTGTTCGAAGAGGAGGGAGAGGGAGGAGGACCACGTTACACGGTTTTCGTGCGTGGCACGGATGGCTCGCCGGCAGTAGCCATTGGGGACGGCTACGCGGGAGCCATATCGCCTGATGGCAAGTGGGCGGTCACGCTATCACCGGACGATAGCCGCCGGCTAACCATTGTTCCGGTCGGAGCGGGCGAGGCTAAAAATATAGCGGTTTCGGATATCTCATTCGGCCTGGGGAAATGGCTGCCCGACAACCGCCGCTATGTTGTTCTCGGCCAGCAGCCCAATCACCCTTTGCGCGTTTATGTCGTAGACCGCATCAGCGGACAAGTGCAGCCGTTGACACCGGAGGGTACGGTCGGGGTCTTCCCCTCGCCGGACGGTCTTTGGCTCCCGGTGCGCGACCGTGATGGCCACTTTTGGCTATGGCCAATAAATGGGGGCGACAAACATCCGCTGAATGGAATGCAGCCCGAACAATTCGCCATCGGGTGGCTTGACAATAAATCCATTCTGTTGACATCGAACAGGCCGGAGGACCGCATCCCGCGCCGCGTGTATGTGCTCGATATCGGTACCGGCCGGCAACAGTTCTGGAAGGCGCTGGGGCCATCGGACACAGCGGGGATGCGGAGTATCGGACCAATTGTCTTCGCCGGGAACAGCTACGTATACGGCTACACCCGCCAGCTCTCGGAGCTATTCCTCACCACTGGCCTGCGCTAGTGCGCGCCTGACTACGCGGACCAACAGCAACGGGATTGGCCTTGACAGCATCCGGTTTGGGAATACACTGGACGCTTTTAACGGCCCACCCAAAATCCCCGCAGTTTTGTCGACCATCGCGAAGCGAGGCAAAGACTGACGCCAATGTTAAAAAACCTGCGTTGTGCTCTGCTTGCACTCGCCCTGTTCTCCACGGCGTCGCTGGGGCAAACCCTGGGCGGGCCCTGCCCCACTTCCAACTCGACTAACCAGCTTATACAGGCATCGTCCGATCTTATCTGCCTTGTGCCTCAGGTGTATGGTCCCGGCGGCCTGGTGGGTGCTGACAACAACGGGCCCCTTGGTTCCACCAACGTGAGTTCATCCGCGTTCAAGCACTCGGTGCATTTCCAGGCCTCCAGCCTGGCAAGCTTTTCACCATTGGCGGCCGAAATCGGCACCCAGATCAGCCAGATACCGATCATCTCGCCGGCCTCAGGATTCATTTTCTCCTTCAATCCTTCTTTGGGCGTGGTCTCGGAAACCACACAGAACTTCGGTCCCATTCTTACGGAGCGGGCGGACACGATAGGGCGACACAAATTGTTCATCGGCGCCAGCTATCAATATTTTGATTTTGATCGCCTTGACGGGGTTAACCTCAGAAGTTTTGGCGCCGCCTTTCATCACGAATTCGAAGCTTGCCCCAGCCCCAATCCTAAGAACATCACCTGCGTCACGAGCAACGGCAAGAGCATACCGGCGATCACAGAGGACTTCATCTCCACGCAGAATCGGATAGATTTGAAAGTCCACCAGACGACGCTGGTCGGCACCTTCGGCCTCAGCGATCGGCTGGATTTATCCATCGCCATTCCCATCCTGGATGTGCGCATGGATATGACCTCCGATGCCACCATCCAGAGCATCGAGGCGACAAATTTCGCGATCATACCTTCGTGCTGCGTGCACCGCTTCAACAATGTGAATCCGCCTTCCACGGAGAGAGCACTGTTCCCGCCCGTGGGCAATTTTCCCGAGCCTTACTACAACCACGCCTTGTTTTCCAATGCCCACACGGCGGCCGGGGTGGGCGACATTGTGTTTCGCGGCAAATTTCGTGCCTGGCAGGGAGAGAAGGCTGGTCTGGCGGTGGGCCTGGATGCGCGTATCCCCACCGGCAACGAAGAAAATTTCTTAGGTTCGGGTACGTGGGGAATGAGGCCGTTCCTTGCGTTCTCATACTCAGGGAGAGTGTCGCCGCACGCCAATGTGGGGCTGCAGGTGAACGGCAACTCGATCCTGGCGGGTGACGTCACGACCAACACCAAAGCTCAATTACCCAATGTCATCAGTTACGCGGCGGGCGCGGATATTGGGGTGGTGCGGCGCTTCAGTGTTTCCGCCGACTTTCTCGGCCAATCCTTGCAGAACGAAAAAAAGATCTTCCAGGCCGCGCCCGTTGCCGACTTCGCCGGCGGTTTGCACCCCGAGATTGGTGTGTCCACAGCAACCATCAATCAGGAGAGCGTCGCCTTCGGAGGGAAAATAAGTCCCTTCGGCAGGCTGCTGATCACCGCCAACATCCTCATTCGCGTGAATGACGCAGGTTTGCACTACAAACCCGCGCCACTGATCGGGCTGTCGTACACTTTCTGACCGCTGGTGCTTCTGGGAACAGCTCAATTGCGATGGATTCGCAGCTGCCCGCTTGCGGTGGAGCCCAACGGTTCCACATCGGCAGGCTTCCTGGTGGGATTACGGCCAACAACCTCCGCAATGGCAAGTGAGTTGCGCTCGCGGCGCTCGAGGGTATGCCGCTGCTGTTCTTCGTGGACGGCTTCTGCTTCTTCTTCGAGCTCGAGCTGGGCGGGCATCAACCACAGAATACGGTTAACTGGACTACCGTGCTGTGATTGTGATCACTTGTTGCAGTGATGGCTGTGATTTAGCGGATGGATTCGATTATCCACTTCCCCGAGGCCCCCGAGGCGTCGGTTAATTTACGTAAGCGCATAATCACCTTGGCAGAGCTTGGTTTCTGGGTTTTGCCCTCGACGGTGTAGTTCAACGACTGCGTGAAACGGATGACGGCCTCATCGTGGTTGATTTCCGGCTG
>DASSQB010000501.1:0-2532 GCA_035702725.1 Terriglobales bacterium
ATCCTGAGCGAAGCCGTTTGATTCGCTTGCGAATCAGACGGCGGAGTCGAAGGACCTTGCGTTTCAAATGTACCGAGGACTAATGATCCTGAAGACGCCTTCCCGCTGACCCCGACTCCTGACTACTTGCCCTTAAACTTCGCCGACCTCTTCTCCAGGAACGCGGTCGTGCCCTCTTTCTTATCTTCCGTGGCGCAGCACAGGCCAAACAATGTGGCTTCCAGGAAAAGTCCTTCCGCCAGCGGCATCTCCATACCCTTGTTGACCGCCTCCATGGCCCACTGCACCGCCAGCGGCGCGTTGGCAATAATTTTCTGCGCAATCGCTTCCGCCCGGGCGATCAGGTCAGCAGCAGCCACAACTTCATTGACCAGCCCGATGCGGTGCGCCTCCTGGGCGCTGACCATCTCGCCCGCCAGTACCAGTTGCATCGCCAGGCCTTTGCCTACCAGCCTGGGCAAGCGCTGCGTGCCGCCGTAGCCGGGAATGATGCCCAGCTTCACCTCCGGCTGCCCGAATTTCGTGGTCTCGCTGGCCAGGCGCATGGTGCAGGCCATGGCGATTTCGCAGCCGCCGCCCAGCGCAAAGCCATTGATGCAGGCAATCACCGGCTTACCACAATTTTCAATCAGGTTCAGCACCGACTGGCCCTGGTGTGTGTAAGCTTTCGCCTCTACCGGGTTGTTGCGCGCCAGCTCGCTTATGTCGGCGCCGGCAATGAACGCCTTCTCGCCCGCACCGGTCAGAATCACCACCCGGACTTCCGCATCCTGCTTGATGCTGTGAAACGCCCGCCGCAGCTCTTCCATGGTGGCCATGTTGAGCGCGTTCAGCACCTTGGGCCGGTTCACGGTCACATAAGCGATGGCATTCTTCTTCTCAAACAAGATATTTTCGAAATTGCCAGGAACGGCAGATGAGGACATTTTGTTTTCCTCTTCAGTTTTGATCGGCGTATACCCGCGCAAATCTGTGGCGAATGAATTTATGCGATTTTGGCTGCGACCTCTTCCGCGGCAAAGCCGCGCAGGGCGGCATCCTGGGCCACCGGTTTCTGCGGGTCCTTGTAGTCGTAAAATCCTTTGCCCGATTTGCGCCCGTACCAGCCCGCCAGCACCATGCGCTTGAGCAGAGGAGGCGAAGCGAAGCGACGCTCTTTGAACTCCTCGAACATCACGTGCGTGATGTAATACGTGGTGTCGAGCCCCACGAAATCGAGCAGCGTAAACGGGCCCATGGGATAGCCGCAGCCCAGCTTCATGGCCTGGTCAATGTCCTCAACGGAGCCCACGCCTTCCTCGTAGGCGCGAACCGCGTCCAGCAGGTAAGGCACCAGCAGCCGATTCACAATGAAGCCGCTCTTGTCGCTGGTGCGCACCGGCACCTTGCCGACCCGCTTGCCGAAATCGTATGCGGTCTCATAAACATCATCAGCAGTAGCAATAGTCCGTATTACCTCTACAAGCTTCATTAATGGAACGGGATTGAAGAAGTGCAGCCCGACGAAGCGCTCCGGCCGCTTGGTGGCTGTCATTAACTCAGTAATGGATATGGACGATGTATTGCTGGCGAAGATAGCGTCTTTCTTGACGATGGCGTCGAGCGCAGAGTAAATCTTCCGCTTCTCCTCGACGTTCTCGATCACGGCTTCAATGATCAGGTCGCAGTCAGCCAAGTCTTCCCGGCGTGTGGCGCCCTTGAGGCGTCCGCGTATAGCCTGGGGTGTCTCCTTAAGCGCGCCCTTTTCGCCCAGCTTGGCTAGCGACTTCTCAATTCCGGCGAAGCCCTTGTCCAGGAATTTCTGCTCCACTTCGAGCACAGTGACATCGAATCCTGCGGTCGCGCTCACCTGCGCTATACCCGAGCCCATCAGCCCGCAGCCCAGCACGCCAACTTTTCTTATCTGCATAGAATTCCTTCTCTAACCACAGAGGACACGGAGGAACACAGAGAAAAATGAAACCAAGAAATTATGATCTGTGGACATCCGTGTAAATCTGTGGCGATGAATTTTTCTGGTTACCGCAAACTCTCCACAATCACCGCGATGCCCTGCCCGCCGCCAATGCACGCCGTCGCCAGACCGTATTTTTTCTTTCTGCGCCGCAACTCGTAAAGCAGCATGATCACCAGCCGCGTTCCGGTAGCTCCCAGCGGATGTCCCAGGGCAATCGCCCCGCCGTTCACGTTGACCTTATTGCGTTCCAGACCCAGCTCTTTCTCCACACCCAAATACTGGGCGGCGAAGGCCTCATTTACCTCGACCAGGTCAATGTCCTCCAGCTTGAGCCCCGCCTTCTGCAGCGCCAGCCGCGACGCCGGCACCGGCCCGCGTCCCATCAGCTTCGGCTCTACGCCGGCGATACCCCAGCTCACCAGCCGGCCCAGCGGCTTGAGCCCGCGCTTCTGCGCTTCTTCCAAAGGCAGCATCACTTCCGCTGCGCCGCCGTCCACAATACCGCTCGCGTTGCCCGCCGTGACCGTGCCGTTTTTGCCGAACGCCGGCTTAAGCTTGGCCAAACCTTCTATGGT
>DASSQB010000502.1:0-4347 GCA_035702725.1 Terriglobales bacterium
AGCCGCCGCAGGTCGTCCGGCCCCTGGCCGCGCAGAACCTCCACGCACTCCTCCACCTCCAGCGCGTTGCCCACCTTGCGCCCCAGCGGCTGATCCATATCGGTGAGCAGGGCGACTACTTTCTTGCCCATGCGCTGCCCGGTTTTGACCATCAGTTCGGCGAGGAAGGCTGCGTCCTCCTGCTTCTTCATAAACGCGCCGCTGCCGGTCTTGACGTCGAGCACCAGCGCGTCAATGCCCTCGGCCAGTTTTTTGCTCATGATGGCAGCGCAGATCAGGTACGGGCTCTCCACCGTGGCAGTTACGTCACGCAGAGCGTAAAGCTTCTTGTCGGCGGGAGCGATCTCCGCGGTCTGTCCGATCATGGCGCAGCCGCACTCACGCAGCACGCGCAAAAGGTCGGGCAGGGCCAGATTTACGTTGAACCCGGGGATGGCCTCCAGCTTGTCCAGCGTGCCGCCGGTATGGCCCAGGCCGCGCCCGCTGATCATCGGCACCAGCAGGCCGCCGGCCGCCGCCACCGGCGCCAGCACCAGCGAGGTCTTATCGCCCACGCCGCCGGTAGAGTGCTTGTCCACCTTCACCCCGGGAAGGGAAGAGAGGTCCAGCACCTCGCCCGAGCGCAGCATGGCTTCGGTGAGGGCGGCCGTCTCCGCCCGCGTCATGCCCTTCAGCACCACCGCCATCAGCCAGGCTGCCACCTGGTAGTCGGGGATTTGCCCACGGGTGTAGCCGTCAACCAGCTGCTCGATTTCTTCGCGGGTGTGCTCCTGCGCGTCGCGCTTTTTGCGGATGACGTCCACCGCTCGAAAGGGGGCCAGGCTGGGCGAGGATTGGCTCACAGGAGGAGAAAGCCCTCCGGCAGCAGATCGCGAATGGGCGTTTCCTTCCACCCTTCCTGGGCGCGGAACAGCACCACCGCGTTGGGTCCGAATTCCCAGATCACTTGGCGGCAGGCCCCGCAAGGAGAGCAGGCCACGTCTTCCGGTGTAGTCACCGCGATGGCGCGAATGCGCACGTTTTCGGCGCCGGAGTGTGCCACCGCCGAAAAAATGGCGGTGCGCTCGGCGCACATGGTCAGTCCGTAGGAGGCATTCTCCACGTTACACCCGGTAAACACTTCCCCCAATTCGGTGAGGATGGCAGCGCCGACCAGGAATTTGGAATACGGTGCATAGGCCCGGGCCATGGTTTGGCGCGCCGCTTTCAGCAGGTGTTCGCGCTGCTGGCCGGGAAGAATGTCAGGCATGAGGATTCAGCTGATTGCGGGCGCGATTGTATCAGCAGGCAGTACCCAGTACCTAGTAGCCAGTTTCTGGCGCTCGGCGTAGTCTCACGACCAAGGTAAGGAAATTCTGATCAAGGCACCGGCTTTGAAAGGGACGGCCTTTAGGCTGTTCGTAAACGTCCATAAGACTAGCGGCTTATTGATGGCTGCGTAAGTCATATCTCGCGTCTTCCGCCTTGTCTGTCATCCCGAGCGAGGGCGTGTCGAGCCCGCGAGACAAGCCCGACTCGAGGGACCTTGTGTTTCGAAATCGGCGCGGTCCTGTCCCCACCCTGCTACTGCGGCACGATGTCGGCATGGCGGGCCACTTCCTGCCAACGCCCATGCTGCTTCATCCAGACGGCTGTGAAGCGAAGGCGCTGCGGCTTCCCGGCATTCGGCATCTTTCCGCTGAATACCAGCGTCTCGTGCCCGGCCACAATTACCGTGTTGCCGTAGTCGCGTATGTATTCGATTTGCCGGTCGTAGGAGGTGAACGCCAGAAACCCGGTCTTTACCAGGTCCAGAACCTGTTGCTTATCGACAAACCTATTAAGTGGGTTGTTGACCACAAGATCATCCGACCACAAGCGCGCCATGGCATCGGCATCGGAATGCAGCATGGCCTTCACTTCCTGCTCGTTCAACTGCCGCACTTCTTTTGTCGCGGCGCTTTCGGACGCCGGCTTGTTGGGGGTTGCGCCGGCAAACGCCAGCAGCCCCGGTATAGCGCTCGTCGCTGCCAGCAGAAGAATGGAATCAGTCCACGTTCTCATCGTACGAGCTCTTTCCGCCGAAGCGCCTGAATTCTCCTCGCCCAGCGCGGGCGCGATTGTATCAGGCGGCAGCATCCAGGTGCGAGCATCCAGTTGCGTGAGCTCAGCTCACGAACGTCCCGGCAGGCTGTCATTGCTGAGAAGGGGATTTTGTGCCGCTTGTCGTCTCGATCTAGTGTATCTGCGTGCAATAACGACCAGCATTGCTGCGAAGGCGTATCCCGGCACAAGGAAAATGCCCATTGCAAGGAAGTACAATGTTTCCCGCTGCAAGAGCACCGTAACACTAGCCACCAGCAAGCCAGCCAACGCAAACACCTTTGATTTCTCGGCCGCGATTGAATACACGGCTCCCACAACCGCGGGAGAAAAGAGCAAGTAGGAGAAAACAATCAGAACTGCACCGGGACGGCCAACCACGCGTACTACAGGAAAACACATGGCCGTAACAGCTATGGCAATGAGACTAATCGCCCCGATGGGTGCGGCTTTCGCCTTGAACCATTGCGAGTAGTGCATTTCCACTGCGAAAGCGTTACTGCTGGCTGTAACGGGACGCAAGTCCTTCTCAATACTGACCCGAAATACAAACGTACTCTGCGCCCTCCGTGTCCTCTGTGGTTTATCAGGAATTTGGCTTGCCGGTGGGGCACCCGCAGAAGCCGTTGGTGCCGTGCTTGGATTTCACGGTAAAGCCGGCCGGAGGCGTTTCCTGGTAATCCAGGGTGGATTCGAAGAGGAATATAAACGACCGGGGATCGAGGAAGAGCCGCGCGCCGTCCAACTGCAGAATGCGATCGCGCTCACCGGGTTCGCCTTCGACCAGGGCCCGGCAGGTCAGCCCGGCGCAGCCCCCGCCCTCGACTGCCAACCGCATGCCGCCCTGCTGGGGCGAAATGCCGTCGCGGCGCAAAGCGGCGTGAATCTCGGCCAGCGCTTTTCGCGTGACCTGGATTCCTCGAGGATGGGAAAAGTGCTTATCCATCGAAAAGGTAGTCGGGAGTCAGTAGTTGGGAGTCGGCGAAAAACCAGGAGCCAACGAGCGGTAGCTGGTAGCTAGTACTTGGCAGTTGGGGCCTCAGCTATACGGCCTTACCGATTACCAGCTACCAGCTACCAGCTACCAACTACCAACTACCATTCACCGACTACCGACTCCTGACTACCGACTCCCGGGGTTCCAATTCCCTTAAGCTCTCTACCGTCTTGCAGATGCGCTCGGCGACGTAGTCCACCTCCGCCTCGGTGTTGAAGCGGCCGATGCCGAAGCGGATGGCGGCGTAGTTCTCCGGCATGCCGATAGCCTTGAGAACGTGCGAAGGCGCGATCGAGGCTGAGGAGCACGCCGAACCGCTGGAAACTGCCACGTCGCGCAGGCCCATCTGCAGCGCCTCCGCATCCACGTGGCCGAAGGCCAGGTTGAGGTTGCCGGGCAGGCGATGCTCCAGGCTGCCGTTCGCGTGGACGTCTTCAAGTCGCCCCAGAATCGCGTCTTTCAACCGGTTGCGTAGCGCCATCAGCCTCCGGTTCTCTTCTTCCATGTCGTGGGAGCAAATCTCGCAAGCCTTGCCCAGGCCGACTATGCCGGTCACGTTCAGCGTGCCGGAGCGCATGCCGTGCTCGTGCCCCCCGCCGTGGATGATGGGCGCCACGCAGGCCTGCGGCTTGCTGCGCACGTAAAGCGCGCCAACGCCCTTGGGGCCGTACATCTTGTGCCCGGAAATGGAGAGCAGGTCGAGATTGAGCTGGTCCACGTTGATGGGAATCTTGCCCGCGCCCTGGGCAGCATCGGAGTGGAAGAGCACGCCGCGTTCGCGGCACATCCGGCCAATTTCGGCCAGCGGCTGCAGCACGCCGATTTCGTTATTGGCCGCCATCACCGTCACCAGGATGGTCTTCTCGGTAATCGCCCGCCGCAATTCCTCCAGGTCCAGCAGCCCGTCCTTACCAACCGGCAGGTAGGTGACCCGGAAACCGGCTTTCTCCAGGTGGCGGCAGGTGTCGAGCACGGCCTTGTGCTCGGTGACCACGGTGATGATGTGGTCGCCTTTCTCGCGGCAGGCACCGGCCACCCCGGTTATGGCCAGGTTGTCGCTTTCGGTGGCGCCGGAGGTGAAGACGATCTCCTTGGCTTGGGCGCCGATCAGCGCGGCAATCTGCTGGCGCGCCTGCTCCACGGCTGCCTCCGCCGTCCAGCCGAACTCGTGGCTGTGGCTGGCCGGGTTGCCGAACTTCTCCATGAAGTAGGGCAGCATGGCCTCCATCACCCGCGGATCCACCGGGGTGGTGGCATGGTTATCCATG
>DASSQB010000503.1:0-7429 GCA_035702725.1 Terriglobales bacterium
ATCGTTGTCGAAGTCGGCGAAAATGGCGCATGCCGTATTCTCCAGTATTCCAACTCCGGAACTTTCGGTGATGTCCTCGAAGGTGCCGTTGCCGCGATTGCGAAACAGGCGGTTGGGGAGGCCGGCGGGCTGGCAGATGTAGACGTCATCGAAGCCGTCATTATCAATGTCGCCGACCGAGATTCCGTTGTGACCGTAAATATCTATGCCGCAGGCGCCATCGAGGACCGTGCGCCAGTAATCTGCGCCGTGAAGGAGTTGGGAGGAATAGGAAGGATTGCCGCCGAGGGTCTGCGCGGTGATGTCGGCAAAAATGGGAGTGGCGGAGCGGCTGACGGTTTCTTCCAGGACACGCCAGGCGCGCAACTGGAAGCTGCCGCCGGACACGGCTTCCCACTCCATCTCCCAGTGGCCCACGCGCTGCTCGCGGTAAAAGCCGCGGCCTGAGCCCACGAGTTCGTAGCGCACGCGCGTTTGCAGGTGGCTGGCCGAATCAACACTGATGCTGGTCATCTGGAACTCGGCCCTGACCATGCTGGGAACGGCGCTCAGGGCCGATTGCAGGTCCCGCAGAAATGCGTCGCGTGGAAGCGCAGATAGTTTGGAAAAAATATTGCGGCGAACTTCCAGCACCCCGCCGGAACGCACGACCCGCGATTCCGCCGGCCGCAGGGAGGTCCCGGAAAAGTTGTCGCTCAGAGCTTTAGCGATGGCTGAGAGATCATGCGGATTCTTCCGCAGGCTCGAGCTCCACTGCGCAAAAATCGCCGCAATCTGGTCGTGGTATTTCTCGCTGACGAACTGGTCATGGCCAGCCTCGGTTTGCAGGAACACATCCGCGAGCGGGTCCGGAGTGCGATAGTGAGGCAGCAGATGGAACTGGCCGTCGAGAGAGCGCGGATTGCGGCAGCCCGAGTCGTAAGCGGGCGGCAGGGCAAAGGCGCGGAGGCCGGCGGGAAGCAGCATTAGCGAGGCTCCCTGGCAGCAGCGGATGAGAAAGTTACGGCGGCCCCAATTGACCGGCTGTGGTAGGCTACGGCGTGCCAGTGCTGTCTCCACCTAAGAAAATTGTGCCCTTGAGCCAGCCGAGTATAACAGTGGTCGGCAGCTACGCGACGGGCCTGACCATGAAAGTTGAGCGCCTGCCCAGCAGCGGCGAAACTCTGCTGGGCACCGGCTACCGCATGGACTACGGCGGCAAAGGCTCCAATCAGGCGGTGGGCTGCGCGCGCCTGGGCGCCCGGGTCAGCTTTGTCGCCAAAATCGGGAACGACAATCTGGGGCAGATGGCGCTGCGGCTTTACCGCGAGGAGGGCGTAGATGCGACTCACATCCTACAAACCGCGGATGTCGCTACGGGCGTGGGCTTCATCCTGGTAGAGGAGGCAAGCGGGCGCAATTGCATCGTACTTGATCCCGGAGCGAATGATCGGCTGAGCGCCGCCGATGTCTCTAAATGCGAAGCGGCCTTTAAGTCGGCGGCAGTGGTGCTCACGCAGTTGGAAATTCCAGTGCACGCCGCAGAGGCCGCTCTGAAACAGGGGAGGGCGTGCCGCGCGATTACTATCCTGAATCCAGCGCCGGTGCGGTCACTTCCGGGCCGCGTCCTGCAACTGGTAGATGTACTCACGCCCAATGAAGTCGAGGCCAAGGTGCTTACAGGCCACAGCCCGGATGACAAAGTGTCGCCCGCGCAGGTAGGACGCGAACTGGTCAGCGCCGGCGTGAAAAACGTGGTCATGACCTTGGGCGAAAAGGGCGCGCTGGTGGTGACCGAATCTGGTATTAAGGGATTCCCTGCCCTGCCTGTACGTGCAGTGGATACGACGGGTGCTGGCGATGCTTTCAACGCCGGCCTGGGCACTGCAATGGCGTGGGGAGCAACTCTGGAGCGAGCGGTGGAACTGGCCATTGTGACCGGCGGCCTGGCCGTAACCCGGGAAGGTGTGATCCCTTCCCTGCCCGACAGCAATGGAGTTGTGGAATCCTACCGTGGCCGCGGCCTTGCGCCGCCAGCCTGGCTTGCGACCATTTCGGCAGCTGCGCGATGATTGAGGAGCAGCCATGGCTGACACTCCCACATTTCTGGTCAGCCCGCAGGCCCGGGCACGCTGGATGCGGCTGGACACGGCGCAGCTTCTGAAGCGCTTCTTTTTCTGCGAGCGTGCGCTCCTGCTCAGCCACGCGACCTGGATTCCGCGAATCGGCTCCGTGGAAATCAAGACCGGGCTGGCGCAGTTCCTGTGGCAAAACGCGGAAACGGCTCACGCCCTGCGCAACCGGGTATTCGAGTTGCGCTTTCCCAGCCGCCTGCTGGAGGAAGAGGGCGCCGATCGCGCCTTGATTGAGCTGTTTGCGACGGTGAAAGACTCGCCATCTGCCGCCGCTTTTCTCCTCAGCGTGGGAAAGGTGCTGCTTCCGGCGCTGCGCGATTCGTACGCGGCGTATCTGGAGGGGTCGGATTCGATTGCCGACGGTCCTACGCATCGCTTTTTGCGACTGGCCGCGCAGGAGAAGGCGGAACAGATCACCGCTTTCGAACAGTGGGCAGAGGCGGAACTCGCGCGTGCTCCCGGGTCGCGCGAGGCTGCGCTTGCGTGGACAGAGGCTGTTGCCGCCCGCCTGGCAGAAGCGGGTGGAGTGGGAGTCGCGCCTGCCCCTGCGGCGGCTGCGAGCGCAACGCTGCCGGGTGCAATCAAGTGCGCCATCCCTCAACGGCCGGCTCGCGATGAGCGCTTCTGGCCTTGCCGCTTCTACTGGCCGGACGTGGTAGACCCTTCCTATCCCTATGGAGAAGGCATGCAACTGCAGGTGCGCTCCGCCATCAGCCACCTGAATGAAGTGTGGGCGATTGAGGCGGGAAGCGTGATCCTGAGCGCCTTTGCGAGCGTCCTGCCCTGGGAGTGGATCCACGACAGCGCGCGCTGGACCTACGATGAGTCGCGCCACTGCCGCATGGGCTACGAGCGCCTGCTGGCATGGGGCTTCAGGCCGCAGGAGATCCCGCTGGGAACCTATATTTACGAGAGCGCTTCCGGGGAAGATCCGATTTACCTGCTAGGCATGCTCTACTTTTTCGAAACCAAAAACATTCGGCACAAGCCGGCACGCGCACAACTGTTCCACACCTATGGCGATACTTTGAGCGAGCACGATATGGATTTCGACTGGGCCGACGAAACCATCCATGCCGGGTATGGCAAGCACTGGTTGAAAGAATTGCTGGCGGTACGCGGGGAGGATCCTGCGGCTTACGAGGGAATCCGGGAACGCTGCGGGCAACTGGTGAGCGATTATGTAGGTACGGCCACCGCGGAAGAGACGGCCGCTATAAAGAGGACAGCCGGCGCGCTTCTGGCGCAGGCGGCCGCCATGCCGCGCCCGGCGCAGGCTTCAGGGAGCGCGCGGTAGCCATGCCCGCAATCATCGGCAAAATGGCGTTGAGTCGCGTGACGCTTTGTCGACGTGGGCTCGCGTCGGCGGCTCTGGCGCTGAGCCTGCTGCTCCCGTCCGCAGCCATTTCCCAACAAACAGCGGCCAGGCCGCCTAGCGCCGCGGAGACGACACAGTCTGCCGCTCCCAACCGTGCGGAAGCTCATGTGGCGAAGGGCTACGAAGCGCTGAAAGATGACCGCTACACCATAGCGGTGGACGAGTTTCGAGCGGCGCTGGCGCTCGATCCCAGCCTGGTGCTGCGGGCGCGCTTTCCGCTTGCGGTTGCGCTTTTTGAAATGCACAACAATGCCGAGGCGCGGCGGGAACTGGAACAGGTGCGCAAAGTGACAGGCGATCATCCCAATGTCATGTATTACCTGGGAAGGGTGGACCTGGAGGATCACAATTTCGAGCAGGCCATCGGCCACTTCAGCAAGGCTGCCACCAAGCCACCCTTCCCCGACAACGCTTATTACCTGGGCTTCGCTTATTTCAAACATGGTGACCTGGCGCTCGCGGAAGAATGGCTGAAGAAAGCGGAGCTTGCCACCCCGCACGATTCGCGGGTTCCCTATCAACTGGGCTTTGTGTACCGGCAGGCTGGCCGGCAGGAGGACGCGCGCAAGGCGTTGGCGCAGGCGGCGCAATTACGCCAGCGGGACGCCGACGAAGCGCGCATCCAGAATGATTGCGCGCAAAAACTGCAGCAGGGACCTCGCGAACAGGCGCGCGCCGTTTGTGATCAACTGTATGACGACAACGATGGCGAACGGCTCACGGAACTGGGCACGCTCTACGGCCAGCACGGAGACTACGATGCGGCGCTGAAGCCGCTGCGGCGGGCGGCGGAGCTGCAACCGCAATCGCCGCAAATGCAGTTCAATCTGGCCATGGTGTATTTCCAGCTCAACCGCTTCGAGGACGCGCGCGCCCCTTTGGCCAGCGCGCTGCAGCGCTGGCCGGATTTGTTTCAGTTGAACGCGCTGTATGGAGCCGTACTTTTGAAGCTGGGCGAGGAGCTTCCCGCCTACCGGGCACTGCAACATGCGCACGAGCTCAAGGCCAACGATTCCGGGGCGGTTGACCTCCTTTATGAGGCTGCAATTGCGCTGGGGAAGAAGAGCCAGGACGGCCGGCGGTATACAGACTCTCTGCACTACTATGCCGAAGCCGCGAAATTGCGCCCCGCCGAGCCGGCGCCGCATCGCGGTATGGCTAAGGTTTATGCCCTTACCGGCAAGCCTTCGCAGGCCAAAGCGGAGGAAGAGGCCGCCAACCGCCTGGCCAAAAGACTGGGCGAGCAGCCATAGAATTCGGCTTGAACACCCCCGAAATCTGAGCGCCCGGGGGGGAATTGCTGGGCGAGTTCAGCCGCCATTACCCTGGTACCTCACGACCGGTGACCGAAGACATGGACGTGAATTCATACCGAAGGCGAGATAATGTACGTGCGTGTCCCCAACCAGCACAGTCACCGGCGGCGCAGTTCTCAAGGCGCACAACGTCGCCTACGCGATAGAGAAGATTGGCGACTTCTTCCGCGGCACAGGGTCGGGAATCCTGGCCGGCTGGCCGGAAACTTCCGCCAAGATTATTGTCGAAGCCCTCCAGGAGCTCAGCGTCAAACTAGCCAGCGCCGGAGTCACTCCTGAAGCGACTTCGCTCCCCATGGCCATCTATACCGCGCGCGAGTTGCAAAAATACCTGAAGCCCGCGCCCAGCGACATACCCAATCGAGACGCCGCGCGTGTTTACTACCGGTGCCTGCGTTCACTGATTCGGGAGCTGTCCCAAGTGGACAAGGAAATCGCCGAACGATTCAGCGGACGTTAGCCCCTCTATAGGACGCCGACCCGACCTGGTGTTTCAGTTAGCGGACTGCTCGTACCAATTGAGGACACGCAGCGCGCGCAGCGTGTTCCAGCGGCTGGGGCGGCTGTCGCCGTCCTCAAGCGTGAAGTGAACCTTGCCAGGATGCGTGTTCTCGAGCAGCCAGATGCCCTCGGGCTGTCGCTTGGACCGGAGCAAAGCGATGGCTTCGTCGAGCCGCGAGTCCGGCGCATCTCCGGCTGAGCGGAAGTATTCGAGGGCACGCAGCACGTCATAGTGCCAGCGGATGGGAAAGGAGAATTGCAGCCAGGCTGGGTTGACGACTTCGCCGGTGCTCTTCCGCCGAAACAGCTTTCGTTCGAGGAGGTACTGCTCCCCGCGCCGCCGGGCGGCGATGGATTCCGCAGTGCCACCCGTCGCGCGTTCGTGCGCCAAAAGCCCTTCCAACACGTTTATGGTGGTGTCGAAGGACGAGCGGACAGAACCGTTCTCCGCTTCGCAGTTCCAGCCGCCGTCTTCCAGTTGCTCAGCAACCAGGCGCGCGGCCACCTGGTCCACATCTTGACCGAAGTAGGCGCCCAATAAGGCGGTCCGGCCATTGATGCAGGGCTCAACCTCGCCGCTGAAGAACGGTTGCCCCGCGTGCTCCCAACGGCAGTTGTCCCTGACCAGGGCCACCACCCGGCGCGCCCGCTCCGAGGCCGGATCGAGACCAAAATTACAGAGCAGTTGGAGTGTGGGCAGTGTGGAGGTCCAAGGCTGGCCCTTCTCGGCGCGCCAGTTGAAGCTCTGCGCTGGGAAGCAGGCACCTCCCGCCCACTGGCCGTCATCGTCCTGCAAGGAGAGCAGCTTTGCACCCCAACCCTCGGTGGTCACGCGCGCGCGCTCGGTCGCGATGACCTCAGCCGGGGCATGAACCAGGTCGCGCAACACCTGCCAGCGGATGGCGGGATCTGAATCAAGCAGCCAGTCCATCACTGTCATGCGCTTGACTCTAACATGCTGGTAAAAGGCATCCACTCTGGGTATAGCGCTGTCAGCGCGACTCATAAATCAGGCAGAATGTTGCAGAGTTACTCCGGGTTCAGGCCGTTGACAACTGTCGCCACAACTTGCTTAACAAAGACCTCATCGGAAGGCCCGATCTGCTGCCCCAGAAAATGGGAAATGAACACGCGGTGCAAACAAGCGCCAAAGATTAGTGCGTAGACGGACTTTGGATTGACCCGTTGGTTGATCCGTCGCAGTCGCTGCTCCGCTCTCACATAGCTTTCGACCGCCGCCATGGAAAGGTGCGGACCTTCATTGCGTCGCCGCAGCTCCTCTCGATGCGCACGCAGTAACTCCGGCTCGGCAAACAACGAAGCGGCGAGGGGAACCACCTCACGCATGAAAGCAAGCGCCCCGTGGGCAACAGTCTCGAGGTTTGCGCGTACTGTTCCCCGTCCTGCCAGATATTCCAGTTCTCGGAGTGGCCCGGTCATAGGCGGCAGGCTTTGTCTCAGCAGGGCCAGGAAAAGATCTACGCGATCGGCGAAGTGGACGTAGAGGGTGCCATCGGCGCAACCGACCTCCCGCGCAATTTCGCGAGTAGTCGCACCCGCGAGTCCTTTTTGCTGCACCACTCTTTTCGCGCCGTCCAGGATCAGCTGGCGGGTTTCGGGTTTAACACTGGGCATCGGTTCTGGCCTCTTTGTAAAAAGAAATGCCTGGGAGTTCGAGCTGAGTGCTACAGGTCGCACTGGGCGATTGCTCACCTGTAACATGCCACAGACTAACACATCTTGCTGATTTAGCAACCCAGAATTTACACAAATCGAGAGTTGCCCTGGTGCGGGCGCTGTGTGTAGTATGAGCATATGCTCATTTATACTGAGCAACTGCTCATTGCGGAGAGCTTAAAATGAAGAAAGTAGTTGTGATCGCCGGGATGCTGGCGCTGGTATTCTCGGGCACAGCCCTTGTTGCTCAGCGGTTGAATGACGACAGTTTGGTCTCGGCCACCCATCTATACCCAGCTTCGAATGGCGCGCCAACTGAATTGAAAAATGCGCCTGGCCCCTGTGGCGGCAAAACAGCGAATTGCGATCCAGATGGCTCCTGCGCTAACGGTTCGAGTGTCGGCTTGAAATTGAGATACTTTGCGCACCATGCGCTCGATGCG
>DASSQB010000504.1:0-3378 GCA_035702725.1 Terriglobales bacterium
CTGCTGATTTGCTGGGTGGCGTCAGCCCCAGAAACTTCATCACCATCTGCAGGTCCTTCCAGGTTTCCTTTTTCTGCCGTGGGTCGCGGAGGAGGAAGGCGGGGTGGTAGGTGACCGCGAGCTTGACGGTGGAGCCGTTGGGATCGGGGCGGCCATGGCTGCCGACGTTGACGCGGAAGTCATACCAGCGGCCGCGCAACTCAGCCATGGGCGAGTTGATGGCCAGCAGGTTCTTGGCTGCGGTTGCGCCCAGGGCCACGACTACCTTGGGGCGGATGGCGGCGATCTGCCGCATCAGGAATGGCATGCAGGTTTCGCACTCGTCACGCTCAGGCGTGCGATTCCCCGGCGGCCGGCACTTGACCACGTTGGCGATGTAGACGTCTTCGCGGCGCAGGCCCATGGCTGCGATCATGTTGTTGAGCAGCTGGCCGGCGCGGCCCACAAAGGGCAGGCCCTGCTCGTCTTCATCCGCGCCTGGACCTTCGCCCACAAACATCAGTTCGGCATGCGCGTTTCCGGTGCCGAACACGACGTTCTTGCGCCCTTTGCACAAGCGGCAGCGGGTGCAGTCGCCAATGTCTTCGCTGATAGCGCGCAATTCTGCTCCCCTGTCGCGCGCCACTTCGGGTTCGTTCATCACGGCAACGGCCACGGGTTCCGCAACTGAAATTCCTGTGCTGATTGCTGATGTCGTTCTCGATTCTCGTTTTCTGGCCATCTCTTCGTTGGCTTCCTCTGCGGCTAAAGAAGGGCCGCCCTCGCGGCGGTAGAAGTCGTAAATTCCCATTTCTCGGTAGTACTGCAGGCGTGCGGCTAACTGATCGCGCAGGTTGGGGTCGAGAATAGGCGCCATCGCTATTTGCCGGGAGCGTGCGCAGGCTGGTGGCGGTGCTGGTGCAGGCGGACCACCTGGTCAAGGACGCGCTGCGCCACTTCCCATTTGCTGGTTTCGGGCACCTCGACGACCTCATCGTGGGTGATGATGGTCACCGCGTTTCGTTCGGAGTCGAAGCCGATACCGGGGCGGGAGACGTCATTCACCACGATGGCATCCAGCGACTTGGCGGCCAGCTTCTTGCGCGCGTTTTCCAGCGCGTTTTCGGTTTCGGCGGCGAAACCGATCAGAACCTGCTCGCGGCGGCGCCGGGCCACTTCACCCAGGATGTCGGCCGTGGGCTCCAGTTCGAGCGCCATGGGGCCGGAGCGCTTGATTTTGTGCCGTGCGGCGCTCTTGGGCCGGTAGTCGGAAACGGCGGCAGTAGCGATCACCACGGTGGCATGCTCCAGCCGCTGCAGCACTGCTTCGCGCATTTGCTCGGCCGTCTCCACAGATACCACTTCCGCACCACCCGGCGGTTGAATGCTGACGGGACCGCTCACCAGCACTACTCTCGCGCCCCGCCGCAACGCTGCCTCTGCAATCGCATATCCCATGCGCCCGCTGGAGCGGTTGCTGATGTAGCGCACGGGGTCAACCTGCTCGCGCGTTGGTCCGGCGGTGACCAGTACAGTTTCACCGGCGAGATCTTGTGAAGCACCCAGAACCTGCAGCACAGCAGCGATAATAGCCTCATTGCTGGCCAGACGCCCGGGGCCGGTCATGCCACAAGCCAGGTAGCCGCTGACGGGCTCCACAATGCGAACTCCGCGCCGGCGCAAAGTCTCAACATTGGCCTGGGTGGCCGCATTCTGCCACATATTGACGTTCATGGCCGGAGCGACTACAACGGGGGCGGTGGTTGCCAAAAACAGGGTGCTGAGGAAGTCGTCGGCGACGCCGTGAGCAAATTTGCCGATAACGTCGGCGGTGGCGGGCGCGACCAGCAGCGCATCAATGCTCTGCGCCACCGCGATGTGCTCGATGGCCGATTCCACGTTCGCGGGCTGCTCGGAGGCGCCAAACATCTCGGTAATAACTTTTTCGCCGCTGAGCGCGGCGAAAGTCAGTGGCCGCACAAATTCCTGAGCCGCCCGGGTCATGACTACCTGCACTCGGATGCCGCGGTCCTGCAGCAGGCGGACCACCTCTGCCGCCTTGTAGGCTGCTATGCCACCGCTGACGCCGAGCGCAATTTTCATAAATTCATTCGCCGCCGACTCAGGCCAAAATTCATTCGCCGCGGATTAACGCAGATGGAACGCGGATCAAATCAAATTCGGGCTCTAAATTCTTTTTGGCACCATTTCAAAGATGATTTCAACCGTAGGTGCGATTCAGGCGATGCCCCGCCCTGGCCCTCGCACCGATCTTTATCCGCGTATTCTGCGTTCATCCGCGGAGAAGAAGTTCTGGCAGCGCGGAAACTAATCCTTGGGCATGGCCTTGTCCAGCAACTCGCTGGCGACGTCGCTGGCCGACCTTTCCGGCTCCGGCACCACCCACTTCACCTTGCCGGAATCAATCTCGTCCATGGCGATGCGGCAGGGCTTGCGCGAGGGCGTCTCCACCATGGGCTTGGCGCCGGACTGCAGCTGCCGGGCGCGCCGGGCGGCCACCAGGATGTAGCGATAGTTGCTGTCGAACCCTTCTATGAGTTTCATGACACCTCCATAGTGCCACTAACCGGGAGTCGGGGAGAGGGCAAAGGAAGCCAGGATGGGCTGCAGCCGCTCGCGGATGTTGGGCAGGAGGCAGCGCTCAGCCGTGGCCAAGATGCGCGTGTCGCCGTTGGACAGTTTCGCCCCGGAACGGCGCAGGCGCTCGGAAAGCACAATCGCCTTGAGCTCGTCAATGGAATCTTCCAGGCGGTCGTTGATGAGAATATAGTCGTAACTCTGGTAATTCTCAATCTCTTTCGCAGCCGTCAGTAACCGCCGCTGGATCACGTCCTCGGTATCAAGGCTGCGGTTGCGCAAGCGCCATTCCAGTGTTTTCTTGTCCGGGGGCAGGATAAAAATGCTGACTGCGTTTTTGATCTTGCGCTTCACCTGGGCCGCTCCCTGCACGTCTATGTCGAGCAGCAGGTCACGGCCGCTGCCCAGGGCTTGCTCCAGAAATCGCTTGGCGGTGCCGTAGTAGTTTCCGAAAACGTTGGCGTGTTCCAGGAACTCGCCGCGGGCAATCATCTCCTCAAAATCCTGGATAGGAACGAAGAAGTATTCGCGCCCGTTCTGCTCGCTGCCGCGGGGCCGGCGGGTGGTGTAGGAGATGGAGAAGTCCAGGTTTGAGATCAGCTTGCGCAACTCATTTACCAGCGTGGACTTGCCTGAACCCGAGGGCGCCGAAATGATGTAAACCGTGCTCATTCTATGTTTTGTACCTGCTCCCGCGACTTCTCGATCTCCGCTTTCATGGCCAGGCCCAGTTGGGTGATGCGCAGGGCTTCCCCGGCGACGCCTGTGGTCTTAGAGAGCAAGGTGTTGGCCTCGCGGTTC
>DASSQB010000505.1:0-4359 GCA_035702725.1 Terriglobales bacterium
ACAAGTCAGCGGACCGCGAACTCAACCGGTGCAAAAGAGGAAGTTTTGATGTGGTGTTCGAAAAGCAAGGTCCTTCGATTCGCGCTTGCCGCGTAAACTTGGCAAGCGCTCGCTCAGGATGACATTCCAAACCCTCTTTTCTCCGTGTCTCTGTGCCTCTGTGGTGGGTTTTTGGTTTTCAGACCTTCTCGGTCTTCTCGTAGACGACCAGCTCGCCCTGACCGCGCAGATCGGTAGGATGGTAGCGAGGAATGGGAAATTCCGCCTGCTTGAATTCCACGGGAGCAGCTTTCTTGGGCAGCAATCCCAGGGCGACAGCCACCCCATAGATGATGGCTTCGGGACGCGGTGGGCAGCCGAGAATGTAGTAGTTAACGGGGATCACCTTCTCCACCGCTCCCAGCACGGAATAGCTGTCGAACCACATGCCGCCGCCGCAGGCGCAGGAGCCGATGGCAAACACCAGCTTGGGCGCAGGCATGGCATCGTAGGCGGCGCGGAGGGCGCGGGCTGTCGCCCGCATCGCCGGACCCTGGCACAACATAACATCGGCATGGCGCGGCGAGCCCACCAGCTTGATGCCGAAGCGCTCCGCGTCATAGTAAGGCGTAAGGGCATTCAGCACCTCGATGTCGCAGCCGTTGCAGCCGCCGCTGTTGGCGTGGTAGACCCACAACGAACGGCCGAACATTTTCTGGCACAGATTCTTCAGCATGGCCGCCTACCAATCCATCTCGATGGCGATGTCTTTCACCGCCGGCTCACCCTCCTGATACGCTCTTGCGCCAAAGATCCAGCGCTGGTTGGGCAGATCGTCGAACCGGTAGCCCGTCATTTTCAGTTTTTCCAGCGCGGTCTCATCCTTGAAGCAGCGCCCGCAGCGCTGGCACGTGCTCATGAACAGCTGCAGCCGCTGCTGGGCATCGCCAATTTTGTTGGTGCTGGTTTCGAACTCCTGGCTCATGGTGATGGCTTTCTCGGGGCAAACCTCGGCGCAGCGGCCGCAATACGTGCAGCGGCTGCCCACGTACTGCAGAATGCGCAGCTCCTGACAGACATCGAAAACCAGGATGGAACGCGCAGGACAGTTGTTGGCGCACCCGCCGCAGCCCACACACTTTTCGGCATCGAACACCGGGCGCCCGCGGAAAGCTCCGGGTACGGCCTGCCCCTGTGGCGGATAGGGCAGAGTAACTTTGCCCGCGCCCAGGCAGAGCAGCGTCTCTTCGAGTTTGCTCAGCAGCGAAATGCTCTCATCTCCTCAATAACCAAACGTGGCCAGCACCAGGGCCACCGCAGAAACTCCGAGCAGGCCGGCAAAATAGCGCAGGGCCTGGTCAATGCGGTAGCGCGCATGCGTGGCCGCAATCACCGTAACCAGCAGCACCATGGCAAATACCTTTGCCCAGAACAGCAGCCATCCCAGAGGGAAGGGCAACTGCGCTCCCCAGGGGAGGAACAGGGCAGCGAAGAGCGCGCTGTAAATAATCAGCCGCGCCATCTGCGCATACTGAAACAGCGCCAGCTTGGGGCCGGAGTACTCCAGCAGCGGTCCTTCCATCAGTTCCGTCTCGGCTTCACAAATATCGAAGGGCACACGCTGCACGAACGCCTGGAAAGAGAGCAGCATGACCGCAACCATGATCATTCCCGACCAGGGAATGCCGGCGCCGGCATACACGGAACCGCGCAGCACTGCATCCAGGCGCAGCGAACCCGCATGCAGGGCGCCCACGATGAGCGCGACGGCCAGCAGCGGTTCCAGCGCGATCATGGTCATCATTTCGCGGCTGACGCCAATCAGCGAGTACGTGGAACCCGCCGCCATGCCCGCCAGCAGCGTGCTGATGCCGCAAAGCGTAAGCAGGTAGATGAGCAGGATGACGTCTCCGGCCAGATTCGCGGGAGCGCCGAAGCCCATGGGCAGGAGGCAGGCCACCGCCAGCACGGTGGCCAGCGAGAGGAGGGCGACGAAGCGCTGCATGCCCGGTGTTTCCCCGGATTCGATGTCTTCCTTGCCCAGCAGCTTCAGCAAGTCGAAGTATGGCTGCAGGAGGGGCGGTCCCTGGCGGGATTGAATGCGGGCGGTGAGCTTGCGCAGTATGCCCTGCAGCAGCGGCGCCAGAGCCAAGACCAGCACCACGTTGAACGCGCCGCCGAGAATCGCCCATGCCACCTGCATTGCGCTACTTCCTTCCCTGGCTCAACCCCATCAGTTCCTTCTGCGACCAGGTTTTTCTCTCGCCCGAGCGCAACTCGATAGTCTCCATGCGGTCGGTGCAGGAAAAACACGGGTCAATGCTGCCCAGCGAAATGGTCATGTCGGCGATCTGCTGGTCGCGAATCATGGCGGGCACGGCCTGCAGGTTCTGATAGGTGGGCGCCCGCACGCGCCAGCGCCGTGGACGGTTATTCTCTCCGGTAATGACGAAGTGATGGCTCTCGCCCCGCGGCGCCTCTACCGACGACAGGCCAATCCTTCCTACCGGCAGCTCGTCTTTGATTTCCAGCTGCAGCGGCCCCGGCTCCATCTTCTCCAGGCACTGGCGGATGATGGCGATGGATTCGAACACTTCTTTCATGCGCACCACCAGCCTCGACCAGACGTCGCAACCCTCAGCCGTGATCACCTGGAAATTCACGCGGTCATAAGCGGCATAGGGATGGTCGCGCCGGCAATCAATGTCCACGCCCGCAGCGCGCGCCACTGGCCCGACCGCGCCCGCGTTCTTCACCACGTTCCTGTCGGCCACTCCGACTCCGCGCGTGCGCTTCTGGATGTTCTTGTCGCGGCTGACCGCGCCCACCACCGGCGTCCACTCCGCTTCCAGCTTGTCCAGCACCTTGCTCAGCTCCGCCTTCAGCTCCGGCGTAATGTCCCAGCGCACTCCGCCCACCACGCAGAGCCCGTAAGTCTTGCGATTGCCGGTGATTTTCTCCGCGATCCACATAACCGGCTCACGGATGCGGAAGGCCTGCATGAAGAGCGTGTCGAATCCCACGATGTGGCAGGCCAAGCCCACCCACAGCAGATGGCTGTGCAGGCGCTCCAGTTCCAGCATGATGGTGCGAATGTATTCGGCACGAGCCGGCGGACGCAGGGCCGCAGCCGCCTCCACCGCCTGGACGTAGGCCACGCTGTGCACACAGCCGCAAATGCCGCAGATGCGTTCAGCCAGCACGGGAATGTCGTTGTAGTTCATGACCGATTCCGCCAGCTTCTCAATGCCTCGGTGGGCCATGAAGCCGCGATATTCGCAGCCGCGCACCATCTCGCCTTCCACGTAAAGCCGGAAGTGCGCCGGTTCGTCGAGCGTGGGATGGAACGGCCCAAAGGGCACCACCGTGCAGCCCTCGGGCGGTTCCTCAAATTCGAAGATGGCGTTATCTTTGAACTCTTCCGGCACATGGTTCCAGGGCACGTCCTTGCGCAGCGGATGCACATTCTCGGGCCAGCCGTCGGGCAGGACCAGCCGCTTGGGGTAGGGGTGCCCTACGCATTCGATGCCTACCAGGTCGCGCATCTCGCGCTCCGCCCAGTTGGCAGCGGGGATCACGCTGGAGATACTTTCAATCCTGGGCTCATCGCCCGGGAGCTGGGCCAGCACGCTGCACAGGACGTGGTCTTTATCGAAGGCGAAGTCATGGGCGACCACGAAGCTGCCGGAGAATGGCCGGTCGTCGGCGCCGATGCTGATAACGTAGCGCGCATCCAGGTCGCGGAAAATGTAACCGCACAGGTCCTTTACGGCTTCCGGCTTGACCCACACGAACAGATGGCGGTCGCTGGGCAGGTCGGCGCGCAAGATGGCGCTGTCGAATTTCTCCTTCAGCTGGTCGAGCCGTTCCCGAGCGATCATGAGGCTCGTCCCTTCATGACTACCGGCTTGCCATCATGGGCGCCGCCCAGCCACTGGAAGTGGCGCTTGATCTCGCCATAGAAGTTATGCGCAATGTAGCGCTCACACTCCGCCTCCGGGGCATAGCCGCACAGCCAGGGCGCGGCCGCCCGCCGCGGCGCTGAGCCCAGCCTTGAAATCGTGAAAGCGATGAGAAAGGTCGCGCCCAGAACACCCAGTACGGCCAGCGGTACAAAGAGAGCTGCGCCTTGCGGTCCGGTGAGGCCGGCGAATGCTCCAGCCGGCATTGGCTGCGCCAACAGAGATCCTGCACCCGGCGGCGTAGAGGCAATTGCCTGTTGCAGGAAAACGAACGCCAAGCCCGGCGCCACACCTAGCGCCACACACAAAACCGCCAGCAGAATTTGCGGCAGCTGCATGCTCCAGCCCACCTCCAGGGTGCCGGTTCGGGCGCGTCCCGTAAGCGAACGGAGCTCTCCCTGCACGACGGTTCGCAGGC
>DASSQB010000506.1:0-6133 GCA_035702725.1 Terriglobales bacterium
GCTCTTCACGGGCTTGCGTTCTTCTTTCCCTCCGGCAGCGGCTTGCACCTGCCCGAACGCGCCAAAGAGCACGTTGGTGAACGACCGGTTCATGGCCTTCGACATGATGACCGAGAGAATGAAGCCGGAAGAGCCGTCCAGCGCGCCGGCAATGATCAGCAGCTTGCTGTCCAGCACGAATCCCATGGCCGCCGCAGAAAGGCCGGCGTAGGAGTTCAGCAGCGAGATCACCGTCGGCATGTCGGCGCCGCCGATGGGAATGATCATGAAGACCCCGAACACCAGGGGAATACCCACCATGAACGGGAACAACTGCCTGGCTCCGGGGTGCAGGATCAAATAGATGCCGATGGCGACGGCAACCGCCAGCAGGCCGAGATTCACGATGTTCTGCCCGCGGTAGGTGATGGGCCGCTGCGGCAACACTTCCTGCAGCTTGCCCGCGGCCATCAGGCTGCCGGTGAAGGTCAGCGAGCCCAGGATTACTTCGCAGCACAGCACCGCCATCATGAAATGAGGAACGTTGGGGCTGCGCAGGTAGAACTCTGCGGTACCCACCAGGGTGACGCAGAAAGCGCCAAAGGCGTGGCTGAGCGCGGTCCGCTGCGGCACCGCGGTCATCTTCACCATGCCCAAGGGGATACCAATGATGGTGCCGATCACGAGTGCGATGGCAACCCACTTGTAGTCCACAATGCCGCGATGCAGCAGGGTGCCGCCGATGGCCACGGCCATGCCGATTTCGCCCGCCCACACCCCGCGGCGCGCTGTGCCCGGTGAGCTCATCCACTTCAGCGACAGGATGAACAGAGCGCTGGCAATCAGATAGATGATTTCAATAAATGGCTGTGTGGTCATGGCTTCTTCGTGGGCTGGCTCGATTTGAACATCCTGAGCATGCGGTCGGTGATCAGGAAGCCGCCTACCACGTTGCTCATGGCGGCAATCACGGCCAGGGTGCCCAGCAGGGCGGAGAAGTTGGTCTTATGCTCCCCCACCAGCAGGATGGCGCCGACCACGGCGATCGCGTCCAGGGCGTTGGTCAGCGACATCAGCGGGGTGTGCAGCAGGGGCGAGATGCGCCGGATCACTTCGAAGCCGATGAATCCTGCCAGCATGAAGATGAACAGGGAATTAATCAGGACTGAGGACATGTGTAACTCCAGTTTTTCTGTGTCGTTCCTACGGAACTCGCCTTGCGTTTCGCAGCTGACCCAGAACTCCCGTCCTGGGCTTTCCTATACCGCCCCGCTGGGGCTGGCTCTTGCCGCTGCCGAACGTGGTCTGCGTACAAGTCGTAGCCTCAGGACGGCTCCCCTATGAGGCGCTGCGGGAAACCAGTTGCGGCAGGGAAAAGAACTCGCGCACGCGCTGGTTGACGATTTCCCCGTCGTGGGTCACGAGCGTGTCGCGAATGATTTCATCTTCCACATTGAGCTGTAGCTTGCCGTCCTTTACCAGGTACTGCAGAAATGCGGTGAGGTTGCGCGCGTACATCTGGCTGGCATGGTAGGGCACGCCGCTGGCGAAATTGATGGCGCCGATGATGGTCACGCCGTGCTCGATGACGGTCTGCCCGGTGCGGGTGAGCTCGCAGTTGCCGCCGCGCTCCGCAGCCAGATCAAGAATCACGGAGCCGGGCGCCATGCCTTCAACCATCTCGCGGGTCACCAGCACGGGCGACTTCTTGCCGGGAATGACGGCGGCGGTGATGACAATGTCGCTCTCGCGCACCACGCGCCCGAGCAATTCGCGCTGGCGCTGGTAAAAGGTCTCGTCTTGTGCGCGAGCGTAGCCGCGCTCGTCTTGCGCATCCTTGGCTTCCACCGGCAGTTCCACAAAGCGTCCGCCCAGGCTTTGCACCTGCTCTTTGGCGGCAGGGCGAAGGTCGTAAGCGGAGGCCACGGCGCCCAAGCGGCGGGCAGTGGCAATAGCCTGCAGACCGGCCACACCGGCGCCAATCACCAGCACGCGTGCCGGGGTGATGGTGCCTGCCGCCGTGGTCAGCATGGGAAAGAGCCGGGGCAAGCGGTCGGCCGCAACCAGCACTGCTTTGTAGCCGCAGATGGTGGCCATGGAGGAGAGCGCGTCCATGCTCTGCGCCCGGGTGGTGCGCGGAATCAGTTCCACGCTGAACGAGGTGACGCCGCGGTCGGCAATCTCCTGTAGAACCTGCGCCGATCCGAAGGGCCGCAAAAAACCCATCAGAGTCTGGCCGCGCCGCATCAGGGGCAAGTCGGCGTGGCCGGTGACGTCGTTGGAGCCGTAACACAGGATCTGGACCACGATCTCGGCTTCGCGGAAAACGTCGGAGCGCTCGGGGAGAATGCGGGCGCCTTTCTCCACATACTGCGAATCTGGGTAACCCGCCTGCTCGCCGGCTCCGGTCTCCACCACGACTTGAAATCCCGCCTTGGCCAGCGTAGGGACGACGAGGGGCACCACCGCCACCCGCCGCTCCCCGGGATAGTTCTCCTTCGGCACGCCAATAATCACGAAGCCCTGTTTCCTCCGCTAGTGGATGGGGACAGCTATTCAGTTTAGCGAAAAAGCAGGATTAGTGCTGAGGCGCCGGGGCAGACCAGTTTCGCAGCGAGGTTTGATGCTCTCCACAAGCCAAGCCGCAGAACGTCAGGCGTGGCGCTTTTCCCGGGGCTGCAAGCTGCAGTAACGCTTGATCAGCTTCTTTTGTGCATCGCTGAGGGACTGAAACTGCACGCCATAATGACCGGCATCGTGCCGCACCACGGCTTCGATCCAGATGGGTTGGGTAGCTATGGGAAGATATATTTCCAGAGAGACTGCCCGGCCCACGGGCATGCCTTCAACGCCGCTGAGGCTGAGGCCGCCTTCGGAGATGCCATCGGCTTGCGCGCGGAGGGAGGCGATCTCCCGCTCCCCAACCACGCTGACCACGACAGGCACTTCGGCCTGGAACCTGTGAGACACCCGGCGATCAGGACCGCCTGAAAACCAAGCCATTAACCGCCTTGCTAGACCGGTCAAATGACCTCACCCGCATCGCACCGGTTGTGCCAGCGCGTCTTTCACCCTCTGCAGCAACTCCTCGGCCGGAATCGGCTTAGGAAGGAGTTCGCAGTCGAGTCCGGCTGCCTGTGCCCGCTGAACCTCATCGCCGGCCTCAGGATCACCAGACATCAACATCATTCTGCAACCAGGAACACAACTGCGCAAGTCATGGGCTACTTCTACTCCAGTGCCGTCGGGGAGGTCGAGTTCGATCAGGGCCAGGTCCGGCGAAATACCGGCGCAGACCCGCAGTGCCTCCGTCCGGCTGCCCACGGCAACACAGTTGTAGCCGCTTTCGCGCAGCACCCACATCAGCGTGGTGCTGACCGCGGGAGCGTC
The DNA here is from genome assembly GCA_035702725.1 of Terriglobales bacterium. Classification (GTDB taxonomy): domain Bacteria; phylum Acidobacteriota; class Terriglobia; order Terriglobales; family Acidobacteriaceae; genus JAICWP01. The sequence continues at coordinate 3,370 of DASSQB010000506.1, forward strand.
GTCCACTACCAGAACGGCAGATTTGTGGCGGGCGTGGGCTCTGCTCATTGTGCCCTCCAAGGGCCGGCCCGAGTTAGCCTTCAGTTGGAGCATGGCAGCACCCGGGAACATTCCGCCATGACCGGGGTCACGAGTTGGTGTGATTGATGGTGCCGTATAATCCGGGCAGGAACTCCCGTTCGCCATGCACAACGCGCGGCCTAACTGGGCGGAGGTGTCGCTGGGGGCGCTGCGGCGTAATTATAGCGCCCTGCGAAAACTGGCTGGCTCCGAGGTTGAAATCTGTGCGGTGGTGAAGGCGGATGCCTATGGCCATGGCTCGCGGGAATGCGCCCGGGCACTGCAGGCGGAGGGCGCGCGCTGGTTTGGAGTGACTTCCACGGCCGGCGGGCTGCACCTGCGGCATTCGGGAATCAGCGGACGGATTCTGCTTATGACCGGCTTCTGGCAGGGCGACGAGCCGCAAATCATCCATGACCAGCTTGTGCCTGCCGTCTGGGAATCCTGGCACCTGGAACGCTTACAGCAGGCCGCAGCCAAAGCCGAACGCAGGCAGGTGCCGGTACACCTGAAAGTGGATACCGGGATGGGGCGCCTGGGCGTAGGCATGGCCGAACTGCCGGCGATGCTGGCGCAGTTGCGGGGTGCTGACCGGCTCGTGCTGGAGGGCGTGTTTACCCATCTGGCCTCTGCCGAAGTGGTGGGAGCGGCTGATGCGGCAAAGCAACTGGCCGGCTTCGAGCAGGCCATTGCTCTGGTTAAGCAAGAGCGCTTTGCGCCGAAGTATTTTCATGCCGCCAACAGCGCCGCCATGGTAAGCCTTCCCCGGGCACGCAAGAACCTGGCGCGCCCAGGCATTTCGCTTTACGGCTACTACCTGCCGTTCAGCGGCGATGAATCCATTCAGCCGCCGCAAGTTGAACCGGTGCTCTCCTGGAAAACGCGGGTGATCTCGCTGCGCGAGCACGCGGCGGGTAGCGCGCTGGGGTACAACGGCACCTTCGTGACCAGCCGGCCTTCGCGCATTGCGGTGCTGCCAGTGGGTTATGCTGACGGGCTGAGCCGGCGGCTCTCTTCCCGCGGCCAGGTGATTCTGCGCGGCGCTTGCGCCCCCATAGTCGGGCGCGTCTCGATGGACATCACACTGGTGGACGTGACCGATGTTCCCGGTGTGCAGATTGGGGATGAAGTCATTTTGATTGGCGCCAGCGGCAGCCTGCGCATTACTGCCTGGGACCACGCCAACGCCGCCGGTACCATCCCCTATGAGGTGCTGTGCAATATTTCCAAGCGGGTGCCGAGGAAGTACGTGGAGTAATTGAAGAGTGAAGATTGACGATTGATAGAGCAATCAGCAATCAGCATTCAGCCCGTAAAACTGGCCTTTGGCATTTGGCACTTAAACGTCTGTGGTGGGATCACAGAAAATCAGGAAGGACTAAATGCTACCTGTTACCTGCTGGCTGGCTGTGTGCTGACTGCTGAATGCTGATTGCTGTACCTTAGACCCTGTGCCCCATCCCTACGCCCAATGGATGTATGCCTGGGAAACGCGGCTCAACGCCCGCGACAACAAGCGCGTGATGCGCCCATTGGACTGGGGAGTGGAGTGGGCGCAAAACTGGCCCTGCCGGAATGGCTACGTCCAGGGTGACCCTGAGCAGGTTGTCAGCGAGTTCACTCGCCGAATTCTCGCACATAGCGATGAGTTCTTCTCCTACCGTACGCCGAGTGATTTTCGGCTGGAGCGTGGAAGTGGCGCGAAAGAACAACGCCTGGCGCGCAACGGCAAACTTCCATCAGCCGTCGGCCGTCAACCGTTGCCGTTCTTACGCTTCACGTCGCCGGTAGCCACCCCCTTCGCGGAAAACAACACCGTTCACGCGCGCTGGTTCCCGGCCAAGGGCGACCGCGCGGTTGTTGTGCTGCCGCAATGGAATGCCGATGAGGAAAGCCACAACGCCCTGTGCCGCATCTTCAGTTTTTTTGGTGTTGCCGCGCTGCGGTTAAGTTTGCCTTATCATGACCTGCGCAAGCCGCCGGAGACTGAGCGCGCCGACTACGCGGTTTCCGCCAACATAGCGCGCACTATTGATGCCGCGCGCCAGGCCGTGATTGATGCCCGCTGCTGCCTGGATTGGCTGCAGCAGCAGGGGTACCGACGTTTTGGCATCGTGGGGACCAGCCTGGGCTCGTGCTACGCCTTCATCACCGCCGCGCATGAACCGCGCCTGAGCGTGTGCGCCTTCAATCACGCATCCACCTATTTTGCGGATGTCGTGTGGACGGGGCAGTCCACGCGCCACATTCGCTCCGGCATTGATGCACAGATTGACCTGGCGCGGTTGCGGCAGTCATGGCTGGCCATCAGTCCCATGTCTTACTTCGACCGCTTCGCGCGACATCCGCGGCGCTCGCTGGTGGTTTATGCCAAGTATGATCTGACGTTCCTGCCGGAATTCTCGCTGCAGTTCATCGCCGAATGCCAGAGGCGCGGCCTCGACCACGAAGTTTCCGTTCTGCCCTGCGGCCACTACAGCTGCGGCGAGTTCCCCTTCAAATATCTGGACGCCTACTACCTGGCAAAGTTCGTGAAGACCGCTTTCGCCAGATAGACGCTAAACAGCCAGCTGATTTCTGTCATGTTGAGCGAGGCCGCACGGCCGAGTCGAAATACGCCGGCCGGCGCGCTGCAAGAGTGGAAAGCATGTGGTTGAGCGCTGCGGCTGCATCCACCAGTTCCATTTTGACCGGAACAACTGAC
>DASSQB010000507.1:0-4635 GCA_035702725.1 Terriglobales bacterium
CTCCACAGTGCCAGCCACGATGTGAGGCGCGGTCCACACACCCTCGTTGGCGACGGTGGAGACCATGGAGGCCAACTGGATGGGGGAGACGCCAATCTCCTGGCCCATGGAGATGGCGCCAATGGAAACCTTTGACCAGCGGCTGACCGGCTTGGTCATGCCCCGAGTTTCCCCCGGCAGCTCGATACCGGTCTGCGAGCCGAAGCCGTAAGCACGGATGTAGTGGTAAAGCCGGTCATCGCCCAGGCGCAGGCCTATCTTGATTGTGCCTACATCGCTCGAATGGGCCAGAATGTCGGCCACGCTCATCACGCCATAGCGATGCCAGTCGTGAATGCGCCGGCCCGCCACCACGATGGATCCCATCTGGCAGTCCACCAGTTCGCTGGGCTTGGTGAGGCGCTGGTCAATGGCAGCGGAGAGAGTCACCAGCTTAAAGGTCGAGCCGGGCTCGTAGATGTCGCTGATGGCGCGATTGTTGAGCTCTTGCGGGCGGATCTTCTTGGTCAGGTTGGGATTGAACGTCGGCCGGTTGGCCAGGGCCAGGATTTCCCCGGTGTGTGGATTCTCCACGATCACGGTGCCGGCGGCGGCGCCATTTTCCCGCACCGCATTCTCCAGTTCCTTCTCTGCAATGTACTGGATGGCCTGGTCAATCGTGAGGACAACGTTCTCGCCCGGCTCGGGCTCGCGCTCCACCCGCCCGAACCAGCGCTTGCGCGCGTCCACGGATATGAGCATGCGTCCAGGCTGGCCGCGCAGCTGGTCATCAAATTCGCGCTCGATCCCACTCAGCCCTTCGTCATCCATGCCCACATAGCCGAGCACCTGGGCCGCCAGCTCGCGCTTGGGATAGAAGCGCTTCGACTCTTTCTGGAAGTAAATGCCGCGCAGGTTAAGCGCACGCACCCGGTCGCCGCCTTCGGCATCCACCTTGCGTGCCACCCAGCAAAATGTTTTGGCGGCATGAAAGCGGGCGCGCAACTCGGCGGGATCGAGCTTCAGGATGTGCGCCAGCAGTGTGGCCGCCGTATCGGGATCGGGAATCTCGCTGGGCACCGCGAAGATGGAGTCCACCGCGATGGACATGGCCAGCTCGTGGCCGCTGCGGTCGAAGATGAGGCCACGTCGTGGCGCCACCTCGATGGTGCGCTGCTGCTGGCGTTGCGCGTGCTGCGCCAGCTCTCCATAATCAAAAACTTGCAGTTGTACCAGGCGCCCGCAGATGAGCAGCGCCCACAAAACAAGAACTCCGGCCAGGATGTAAATCCGCTTCTGCGCGTCCTTGCTTTGATTGCTTCCCGCCACGCCCATCACCTTTTCAAATGTTGTTGAGGATCGTATGTTCTTGGGTGGCGCAGTGCCTGCCCTGAGCTTGCCGAAGGGCCTTTAGGCCTGCCTTCAGACAGCCAGTCATTCGTGGGCTTCAGCCCCTGAGGTACTTAGGCCTCCCTCAGACAACAATGGCGGCCCAGCAACAGGCCGCCAGTTTGCTTCCGATAAATTCCCTCCTATCGCGCTGACACCACCGAGACGGGAGTAGAAACGCTGGCCATCTGCGGCGCGCTTGGATCGGGCAACGCGGTGTCGAGCATAATGACTTGGCCCGCCGTCGGCGTCTGTAATCCCATCTGGCGCGCCAACTGGTCAATGCGCCCGGGATCGCGCAGCGAGGCATCCTCCAGACGCAGCGCCCGGTTGATTTCCACCAGTCCGGACTTCTGCGCCTGCAGCGCCTCAATGCGGTAGCCGTATTCGATGGCGCTGAAATGCTGCCAGGCGTAAGTCATCACCAGGACGAACAGGCAGCACACCGCGGCTAGAAACATTGCCATCTCGCGCGTGCGCTTGGGATCTGCCACTCGCACCACCCGCGAGTTGTCAATGTTCTTGTGGAAGTACACTTCCGGCGTGCCCGTCCAGCAGGGCTTGCGCCGCGCGCGCACCGAGGGAGATGCCATGGCCGGGGCTGCCATCATGCCACCCCGGCGAGCGTGGATTCACCGCAGTACTCCTGCGCCAGGGTGGAGTACGCCGCCTCCGCATTCAATTCGGCTTCGGCGTTCTCTTCCGCCATGGCAACTGCCGCCAGCAACTCGTCTATGAGCGTTCCGCTGAACATTTGTTCCTCCTGCCCTACCCTCAGCCTGAATTCCTGTGTGGCAACTGACTGGGTGGGGGCGGGTCTCTGACCCGCCCGGACGGGGCAAAGCCCCGTCCCCACACTTAAGTCTTCTCCGCCGCCCGCAGCTTCGAGCTGCGCGAACGCGGATTCAAAGCGATCTCTTCGGCCGTTGCCGTCACCGGCTTTTTCGTTAGCAGCCGGTAAACTCCGTTGCGGGCTCCCTCACGCAGCGCATCCTTCACAATGCGGTCCTCCAGCGAGTGGAAGCTGATGATCACCAGCCTTCCGCCCGGCTTGAGCACGCGGGGCGCCGCGCCTTCACTCAGCAGCCCCCGCAAATCGTCCAGTTCGCGGTTTACGAAGATTCGGATGGCCTGGAAAGTGCGCGTCGCGGGATGAATGCGCTCGTGTTTCATTGGCCGGACCGCGGCCCATACAACGTCCGCCAATTGCTTGGTGGAATGTATCGGCCGCGACCGGACAATGGCTCTGGCGATTCTCCGCGACCTCCTTTCCTCACCGAATTCGTAAATCACGTCGGCGAGAGTTTTCTCGTCGAGGCGATTTACCACTTGATCGGCGGTCAGCTCGGCTTGCGGGTCCATCCGCATGTCGAGCGCTCCTTCCGCCTGAAAACTGAATCCCCGCGCCGCTTCTTCCAGCTGCAAACTGCTCACGCCCAGGTCGGCCAGCAGGCCGTCGGCCGAAGCCGCCTCCACCCGCTTTCCAATCTCGGTGAACGAACCCTGCAGCAGGCTCACCTGCGGCCACTCCCCTTGCGGGGGCGGCTGCAGCCGGCGCCGGGCTATCTCCAGCGCATTGGGATCCTTATCGAGGCCAATCAAATGTCCCCGTGCGCCGAGGCGTTTTGCGATTTCGCTGCTGTGCCCGCCAAGGCCCACGGTGGCATCTATATAGGTCCCGCCACGCTGGACGGCCAAAAATTCGATCGCTTCTTTTAAAAGAACCGAAACATGGCCAGGCTCTGTTCTCTCGACCATGCCGCCCCTCTGAGGGGCCCCTTACTCCCCTAAACCCTCGCCTAAATGCCCAGGTCGTCGAGGTTCTTCTCATCCTCGGCGGTGAAGCCTTCTTCCACGTCCTTGCGCACGGCTTCCATGCTCTGCACTTCCAACCGGGTCAGGTAGCCCATTACCGCTACCTCGCCCTTCAACTGCGCTGAGTCGCGCAGCAACTGCGGCAGCAGCAGACGCCCCTGGTTGTCCATTTCCGCCGCCTGCCCCCAGTAATTGGTCCGAGTCAAAAACTTCTTTTTCGTGGGGTTGTAGGTGGAAAGGCCGGCCAGCTTCTGCTCGATGCGCTCCCATTCCTCGAAGGGATATATCTGGGCACTCTTGCCGTCCAAGCTGGTTATGTAAAATTGCGTGCTGTACTTTTCGTCTATTACGCGCTTGAATTCCGCAGGCACTTTGAGCCGCCCTTTTTCGTCTACTCGGGTTGGGTGGTTGCCGCGAAACATGTTTTGAGCCCCGTTTTGGGGCTTTTAGTACGTGGGCTGCGACTGCGGCAGCCAGGGAGGAGGTCAAAAACGTCGCTAAATCATTGTGGTCATTTGCTTTAGGGCTGTTGTTTGGGCTGTCAGCCTTGAATTCCACTAGCGCTCCTGAAAGCAGCAACTTTGCCCATGGCGACCCCACATCTTGACCACTTTCTACCACTTTCGACCACCATCCTACTGTAAAGTTCTTTACTGTCAACAGGAAATTTGAAGGTCAGATACCTCCCTTCGGTCGAAAAATGAAAAGCGCCACGGCTTGCGTTTTTTTTTGAGGGCACCCCAAGACATTGCGGTTTACCATGTTGGTTCGCGGGGGCTTGCGGCGTGAAATCCCGTTTCGAATCAGAACAATGGCTGGAAATAGCTGTGGAAAAGGTGTTCGCCTTCTTCGCTGATCCCCGCAATCTGCCCCGCATCATGCCACCGGCAATGGACGCCAAGCTGCTGAAAATTAGGCTTGTTAGCCCTGAAGCGGGCAGCGGAAGTGGAGGCCACGCTGAAGGTTCGGTTGTGGCGGGCGCGGGCAGCGAAATGGTGCTGTCGTTTCGGCTTCTACCCTTGCTTCCCTTCCGGGGGAGATGGGTAGCCCGGATCACGGAGTGCCAAATCAACCGGTTTTTTGCTGATTTTCAGGTCAAAGGGCCGTTCAAGGCTTGGCATCACCGGCACGAATTCGTGCCCCAGGCGCGAGACGGCGTGTTGGGCACCCTGATCCGCGACGTGGTGGACTATGAGGTGGGGTTTGGGCCGCTTGCTTCCCTGGCTGACCGGCTGTTCGTGCGCCGGCGACTCCACCGCACCTTCGCCTGGCGGCAAAAGGCGGTGCTGGAGCTGCTTGGGAAATGAAGGAAGGGGGCAGGGGTCAGGGGGCAGGGGGCAGGGGGCAGGGGTCAGGGGTCAGGGGTCAGGGGTCAGGGGTCAGGGGTCAGGAGTCAGGAGTCAGGAAGTCTTCCCCTGTATTCAGTACCACTTTGTGGCGCGGGCGCCCTCG
>DASSQB010000508.1:0-4013 GCA_035702725.1 Terriglobales bacterium
CCTCGAAATTGAGCAGGGGAGTGCGGTTGGCGTGGGTGTGCGTAAGCTTAACTACCCCGCTAGCTTCCCAGGCAACCACTCTGAAGTTGGTCGCCTCTCCCAATAGCTCCGCGTAAACGCCAGCGAATCATTGGGCCTGAATGGTCAAAAGGCGCAATATGTGTTTTCTCAGGGCGTCGCTCCCGTTAGAATCAATCCATTCATCCTCACCCCAACCTTGGAGGGCCGCAAAGACAGCCGTATGAGCAAGCGCGCCGTTATCACCGGCATCACCGGCCAGGATGGCTCTCATCTGGCGGAGTTCCTCCTTACCCAGGTCTATGAGGTTTTTGGGATCGTTCCCCGCCGCAGTATTGAGAGTTGCGACCGCATTTCCTATCTTCTGGAACAACACCCCTGATGCGAGTTTTAGTGACAGGAGCCACCGGGTTCGTCGGCCAGCACCTGCTGCGCCTGCTGGCGAGTCGCGGGCATACGGTGTTCGCTACCTACCTCGTCCCGCCCACACAGGAGTTGCCGGTCGGGGTTGAACTGCTTGCCTGTGATATGAAAGAACGCAACCCTGTGGCGGAGGTTCTGCGTCACGCCCAGCCACAGCACGTCTACCATCTTGCCGGCCTCCCCTCGGTTACAAGATCATTCGCGGAGTCCCGGCACGTCTGGAATACGAACCTGGGAGGAGCCATGAACCTTCTGGACGCCGTGCGAGAGGCGGCTCCTAAGGCTCGGGTTTTGCTGGTGGGCTCGGGACAATGTTACGGGAATGTGGCCGCGTCGCGTTTGCCGGTTACGGAAGACCAGCCGCTCGCGCCGGATAGTCCCTACGCGGGCAGCAAAGCCGCTGCCGACCTGATGGGTTATCAGTATTTCCGAAGCTGGAAGTTGCAGGTGATCCGAGCGCGTCCCTTTAACCACACCGGGCCGGGGCAGCCGCCCCAGTTTGTGTGCTCGGATCTGGCTCGTCAAGTGGCGAGAATTGATGCTGGTTTGTGCCCTCCCGCTCTGCAGGTGGGCAACACCCGGGCGCAGCGTGATTTTTCCGACGTTCGCGACGTTGTCTCCGCTTACGAATTGCTGTTGGAGCGCGGCCAGCCAGGGGAAGCCTACAATGTTGCCTCCGGGCACGTCGTTTCCGTCGCGCAGATTGTGCGGTTGTTACGGCCATTTTGCCGCCGCCCCTTCCATGTGGAAGTTCAGCAGCAACGCTTGCGGGTGGGTGAGACTTCACGCCTCTACGGCAGCAACCGCAAACTGCGCCGCGACACCGGCTGGAAGCCGCAATATTCTCTGTCCGATACCATGAAGGATGTGTACACCTACTGGAAAACAGCGCTAGCCGCCGGATCAGCGCACGCAGCGACGGGCTATTGAGGTGTTCGAGGCAAGCCGGGACACCGAGGATTTCTGGCAGCGGCAACCGCTGCCAAACGGTATGGCTACAGGACAGTCCCGCTGTTCCAGGCCGTGATAACATGCGGCCTAACGGGACGGATTCTTCCTCATGACCGCAGTAATGGATGGAGCCAGCGCGGCGACTGGCGCCCGCAAGAAGCGCATCCTCATTTTCGTGGTCGCGTACAGCGCCGAGCGCACCATCGAAAAAGTGGTAGCCCGCATCCCCACGTCCCTCCTGCAATACGACACGGAAATCCTGATCATTGACGACTGCTCGCCCGACCAGACATTTGCCCGGGCGCGCGCGGCGCAGAAGAACAGCGCCAACCGTTTTCCCCTCACCGTCCTCTACAACCCGGTGAGCCAGGGCTACGGCGGCAACCAGAAAATCGGCTTTCACTATGCCATCGAGAATGGTTTCGACGTAGTGGCCCTCATTCACGGCGACGGCCAATACGCTCCCGAGTGCCTCCCCGATCTGCTGCGGCCTTTGCTGGCGGACGAAGCTGACGCCGTGCTGGGTTCGCGCATGATGACGCGCTTTGGCGCGCTGAAGCAGGGCATGCCCCTCTACAAGTTTGCCGGAAACAGAATTCTCACCTGGCTGCAGAACCGCGTGCTGCGCTCCTCCCTGAGTGAATTTCATTCCGGATACCGTCTCTATTCTGTAGCCGCACTGGCGGCTTTGCCCTTCGAGCGCAATACCAACGACTATCACTTCGACACCGAGATCCTCATCCAGTTGTTACGTTCCCGGCGGCGTGTGGCGGAACTGCCCATTCCGACCTATTACGGCGATGAGATCCGCAACGTCAAGGGGCTGAAATACGCCTTCAACGTTCTGCGCTCCTCCTTGTTGAGCCGGGCACAGGACCTCAGCATTCTCTACCAGCGCAAGTTCGACGTGAACCCTCCCACGGAGGCCAATCCCCTCTATCGCTCCAAGTTTCATTTCGAGAGCCCGCACCGCCTGGCTTTGCAGCGCGTGCGGGCGGGTTCGTCGGTGGCCGACATTGGGTGCGCCGGAGGATACGTGGCGGCGGCGCTGCAGCAGAAGCAATGCCGCGTGACGGGCATTGACCAGTTCCAGGCCGAGCGCGACGCCCACCTGGACGAGTTCATCCAGTGTGATCTCGACCGCGGAGAGTTCCCGGTAGACGCCGGCCGTTTTGACTATGTTCTTCTGCTCGACATCGTGGAGCATTTGCACTCGCCGGAGAAACTACTGGACACGTTGCGCCGGGCGCGCAGAACCGGGGCTGACGTGACTGTGATCTTCAGCACCGGGAACATCGCCTTCCTGGTTACCCGCCTGGGCCTGTCGCTGGGGCGATTCAATTATGGAACCAGAGGAATTCTTGACCTCACCCACACCCGCCTCTTCACCTTTCGCACGGCACGCAATCTTTTCGAGCAGTCCGGGTACGTAGTTGAGGAAATCCGTGGTGTGCCTGCGCCGTTTCCTTTGGCGTTGGGTGACAACTTTCTGGCCAGGCTTCTGCTGTTGGCCAACAAACTGCTCATCAAGGTCTGGAAGCCGTTGTTCGCCTACCAGATTTTCATGGTGTGCAAGCCCACTCCTTCACTGGAGTGGCTGCTGGCGAGGGCTCGCGAGGCCAGCCGGGAGAAGATCCGCGCCGAGATGGCGGGTGCGACGGCCAATTCTCCTTACACGCCGGCTTGTGCGAGAATCCCTGCTGCAAAGCTCAAGTCTCCTTCATGATCTCAGTCCTGATCTGCACCTTCAACAGCTGCCGCGTGCTGTCTGCCTGCCTGCAGGCGCTCGAACAACAAAACTGTGGGCCGCTGGAGGTAGTAATCGTGGACAACGCCTCCGGCGATGGCACGCGCGACCTCCTCGCCCGCCTGCAGCCGCCCAAATATCAGGTGATCCTGAATGAAAGCAACCGGGGGTTCGCAGCCGCCCAGAATCAGGCCATTCTCTGTGCTCGTGGCGAGTGGCTATGCAGCCTGAATGCGGATGTAGTGCTGCGCCCCGATTTTTTCTCTCAGCTCCTGCGCGCCGGCGAGCGCGATGATCGCACAGGCATGCTGTGCGGCAAGCTGCTGCGCTGGAATCCAGGAGGCGAGCCGGAGTTTACCTCGCGCATTGATTCCACCGGCATCTACTTCACTCGCAGCCTGCGCCATTTTGACCGTGGCGGCGAGGAGAGCGATCGCGGTCAATACCAGGAAATGCAGTACGTCTTCGGCGCTACCGGGGCCGCCGCCCTCTACCGCCGCGCCCTGGTGGAAGATGTTTCCGTGGAAGGGGAATTCTTCGACGAGGATTTTTTCGCCTATCGCGAAGATGCTGACCTGGCCTGGCGGGCGCAGTTGCTGGGCTGGAAATGCCTCTATGTGCCGGCAGCCGTGGGCTGGCACGAGCGCCGCGTCACCCCCGAGCGCTTCTGGCAATTGCCCCTGGTCATCAACTGGCACTCGGTCAAGAACCGTTTTCTGATGCGCCTAAAAAATGCGACGCTCGGGACCTGCCTACGCCTATTTCTGCCGGTTACTTTTCGCGACCTGATGATTCTCGGCTACTCCGTGGTGGGGGACCGCAGGTTCCTTTCCGCGTTCGCTTTCGTGTGCCAGAACCGTCAACGCACGCTGCG
>DASSQB010000509.1:0-10596 GCA_035702725.1 Terriglobales bacterium
AGCCAAAGGTCATCGGCCAGATGGAATTTTTGCGTACCCAGTTGACTGCGTGGTCCAGCGTGGTCAGAATCAGGCCCTCCGGCTGGGCTTCCCCAAAAGCCACCTCGCGCGTTTTAGCTTTGTCGTGCTCGCTGCCGACTAGATTTTCGTAACGCTCCTCGCCATTCATGTCTCTTCCATTATAGGGGATGGCAGAGTAGCGCGCAGGCCGGCGCACACCGGAGTCCCATAACCTCGCTCCGCTTGGGCCTTCGCTTCGGATTCCCTTTACTTATTCTTAACTACCGCAACCGCCTCAATTTCCACGAGGAATTCCGCCCGGAAGAGCCCCTGAACCTGAACAGCAGTGCTGGCAGGAGGATTCTTGACATTCACGTACTTGTCGCGAACCTCCCGGAACGCAGCCAGATTAGAGGGAGACAAATCCACCAGATAACTATTCAACTTGACGACGTCGTCGAACGTCCCACCCGCGGCTTTAATCGCTGCCTTGAGATTCTCAAACACTTGCTGTACTTGCGCGCGAAAGTCATCCTTTCCCACGAGGTTACCCGATTTGTCGAGCGCAACTTGACCAGAGATAAAGACGAGAGTCCCGCCGGTTACAGTTGCGAGCTGCGAATAGCCAGCCGACCTGGGCATAGTATTCGGAATCAGCAATTCAAAATTCTTCGGACCGGACATTTCTTTTCTCGCTCCTTTGTCGGATTGTTTTTCTTTTCCGTTCACAAACGGAGTTATGAGATAGGTTGTAGCCGGACGGCCGGAGATGACCGAGAGCGACGACCAACGACTAGGGTTTCAAGACGATCTTCCCGAACATCTCGCTTTTTTCCATGCGCTCGTGGGCGGCGCGCGCATCCTTGAGCGGAAAGGTGGAGTCCACCACCGGCTTGAGCCGTCCGCTGAATACATGATGCAAGACGTCGTGCAACTCGCCGATCGTGCCCATGTAGGAGCCCAGCACCGCCAGCTGACGGGAGAAGAAGAACCGCAGGTCAATGCCCACATCGCCGCCGGTCGTGGCGCCGCAAGTCACCAGCGTGCCCGCCGGCTTCAACGATTTCACGCTCTCCTGCCAGGTCGCCTTGCCCACGTGTTCCACCACAATGTCCACTCCTTCCCCGTCGGTGATGCGCTTCACTTCTTCGGAGATTTTCTGCTTATAGTGGTCCACCACGTGGTCGGCGCCCAGCCCGCGCGCCCGCTCCAGCTTCTTTTCGCTGCCGGCGGTGGCGATCACGGTGGTGTTGAACAGCTTAGCAATCTGGATGGCCGCTATGCCCACGCCCGAGTTGCCGCCCAGCACCAACACTTTCATGCCCGGCCGTATGGCGGCGCGCCCTGTCAGCATGTGCCACGCGGTCAGAAACACGAGCGGCACGCTGGCCGCCTGCTCGAAGCTCAGACTGTCGGGAATGGGGATCACGTTGACCTGCTGCACCGCAATCAGCTCACAATCGCCGCCATCGTTCACGTTGCCCAGCACGCTGAATTTTGGGCATTGGTTCTGCAGCCCATGCGCGCATTTGGGGCAGTGATTGCAGAAGGTCATGGGCGTCAGCAACACGCGCTGTCCAGTCTTCAGCCCAGTAACATACTCGCCTACTTCCACGATCTCCCCGGCCACGTCGCTGCCGGGAATGTGCGGCAGCGGTGACTTGGTGACTCCCATCCGCACCCACAAATCAAGGTGGTTCATGGCGCAGGCTTTCACCCGCACCAGCACCTGGTCCTTGCGCGGCTTGGGATCGGGAACCTCTTCGTATTTCAAAACCTCGGGCCCGCCGTACTGATGAAAGCGGATGGCATGCATGAGCGCGTTCCTCCTGTATGCGAAACCAATCAAGCTAACACAAAGAGAGTAGTCTGGGCTCAGGAGTCAGGAGTCATCTGGTCTGAGTAGTCGGCAGCCGTCAGCCCTTTGCTCTCGGCATCACTCCACCCGAATACGCGAGTGAAGCGACTGATTCTGGACTCAGCTTCCGACTCTAGCTGCCAAGTACCAACTACTGACTACCGGCTGTCTTTCCCGCCGACTCCTGACTACTGACTCCTGACGCCTGGTTCTCCGGTAATTTGACTTGTCACCCCGCCGCATCCAATAATCAGGGCCGCAGATGGACATTTACGAGGAAATCGTCAAGCTGCGCCGGGAAGGCCGGCGGGGCGCCGTGGCCACCATTGTGAGCGTGCGCGGCTCCATCCCCTCCTTCCGCACCGCCAAGATGCTGGTGCGCGACGACGGCTCCATCGAGGGCACCATCGGCGGCGGCTGCGTCGAAGCCGACGTCTGGCAGGCCGCCCGCGAGGTCATGGAAGAAGAGAAGCCTCGCACCCTGACCTTCAACCTTAATCAGAATCCCAAGTACGACACAGGCCTGGTGTGCGGCGGCACACTGGACATCTTCATCGAGCCGGTGTTGCCCGTGCCGGTGCTCTATTTGTTTGGCGCCGGCCATGTGGCCGTGAACCTGTACAAAGTGGCGCACAATGCTGGCTTCGACGTGATCGTGGTTGACGACCGCGAAGCCTACGCGAATCGTGAGCGCTTCCCCGAGGCGCGCGAAATCCATGCCGAGGATTTCGACCAGACCATGGCCAAACTGGCGCCCAACGAGTCCGCCTACATCGTGATTGTCACCCGCGGCCACCGCGACGACATGCGCGTGCTGCGCTGGGCGGTGCAGACTCCGGCCCGCTACATCGGCATGATCGGCTCCAGGCGCAAGGTGATCGCCATCTACCACGAACTGGAAAAGGAAGGCCTGCCGCCGGAACTATTCAATCGCGTGCATGCGCCCGTGGGCCTGGATATCGGCGCGGTCACCCCGGAGGAAATTGCCGTAGCCATCACCGCCGAACTGATTGCGTTGCGCCGGCACAGCGAAGCACCCCTACCCCACCTGCGTTACACGCGCAAAGCGGCCACGGACCCCGACTCACCTGCTGAAAGCCCCGCCGGCCTGCAGAAAAACTAATCCAATTTGTAATTTAGCAATTTGTAACTGGTAAGTTTGCTGAACTGGAGCAGAGCGATTCTTGCTCTGACCCGGCACTGTCGCGTCGGGCAAGCAACCGGGGAGGCAATGCCGTTTGCGACCAGTCCCTGGGCCGACGCAGATTGCGGGCGGCGAAAAAACATAAGGGTTGGCGCAGGAAAATACGGCGTGCCCGGGAGGGCGATGCTTCCAGCCAGCGCTGGACCAGTTCTGAAGCTGTGCGCGGCAGACTTTCGGCCGGATTTCGCTGCAGATGCAGGTGCTCTCGTATGGCAAGGTTTTCCAGCCTGCCCCGGGCTTGGCGCATCATTCTCTTGCCATGGGCCCACAGATCCCGGAGACGCCACCATGCCAGCGGGCGAAACCACCAGGTGGCCTGAAGATGCGCCAGGATGCGCGACTGGTCCCACTCGTTTCTCACAGGATCCAAGCCAAAACAGACTACGCCCAAGACAATGCCGTCGGTCCAGTAGACCCCGAGAGGAAGTCGAAAACCGCGCTCCCGCAACTGGCGGCATACTTCGCCGCGGAGGGCATGGAGGTTGCCGTGCCCGGCCGCCCCCTGCTGCGCGCTTCGACGCATGAGCCTGGCCGAACGTCCCATGGACGGGACTCCGGAAGCGGCCAAGACGTTGGGATTGTTGGTAAGACCTTCACTCAGCAGCGCGAACGCATCCGGCCGGACCTGCGCATACCCATCCACGAAGAATGCCACTTCCGAATCTGGCCACAGTTCGTGCAGATATTCGTTCCAGGCATGCGCCTTGTCCGCGACGATAATATGCCAAACCCGTATGGCGGTTGACCCGCCAGGTTCCAGGCGCAACCGTGGCAGACGCTCCGCGGTTTCGAGGGCAAGCTGTTCATTGCCATTGACCAGGACATCTACACAGGCGGGCACGCCCGCCGCCGCGACGACGGCAGCCTGGACGGCAGAGCACAGGGTAGCGCTATTTTCACGCGATGCAAAAATCGCGACCGACCACGTCCTGGGAACCGGATCACCGGCCATGTTCAGGCGTCCAGGCCCAGCGGAGGCCCATGCCCATCGCCTCCTGCCGGCCAATTCCCTGGCTTCCCGTGGAGTTGAAATAGTAATAGCCGGCGTAGACCGACCAGTTGCGGCTCAGGTAGTAGTTGGTCGAAGCATACGCGATAGCTCCGTTGGTTTGCTTTAAGTTGATATATGCCTGCTGCACGTAGCTGTAACCGACCTGAAAACCAACTCGCCGAATTATCCGCTGCGACACGGAGAGATCGTACCGGTTGTTGAAACCGTTGCTGATCAGACCGCTGAACTCTGTGGTGCGCATGAAGGAAGCGGCGATGCCGCCCTTACGAAAGCTCTTAAACAGAGAGATCTGCCCTTCAGCCGTGACGTAGTTTTTTGTCCACGCCGGTCCAGCTTGCACGCTTAAGCTGAGCGTGGGACGCAGCCTGCGCGAATACCCCAGATTCACCGTCTGGAAATTGGTGCGACTATCCACACTGACGTCGCGCAGGTTCGAAAATTCATAGTTTACGCTCATGCTGCTGGCCGGACTTATCGTATGACTAAACGTCACCATTCCCGTGCTATAGAACTGCTCGTCCAGAGGAAGATTCGTGGCGCCCACCAGCGGGGTTGGCGCAGATACTGTCGGATTCGAAGCTGATGAAGGTTGGCTGGAGATAGGTGTCAAGCGCGTATAGTTCTCGCCGACATCGAAGGATAAGCTATTGTGTGCGTTCAGGGTGTGAGCCAGGCTAAGGTCGAAATTGTTCAGCACCGCATTGTGGCCCACCGTCAGAAATGGGGTCGTGGTGGAGGTGAAGCTTGTAAAATCGGGGCTGAAAGAGTTGTTGGTCCAGAAAAATTGCGCCGGAGCGTACCTGAACTGGTCATGGATGTTGAGACTCCAGAGGCGGCTCAACTGGCGTGAGTGGTTTAGAGCTGCCGCTTGCGAAGTGAAGTTGCTGTGCAGTTGCCCGCTGGAGGCCCACACCATCGGCATATATTGCAAGTCAAGCTGGGACTGGGCGTGCTGGAGGGAATAAACCACCAGCGCCTGGGCGAGCGTCGCTTGTCCGCCGTTAGGAGAAGTGGTTTGTACCTGGTCCAAGTTGCTGTCATACACCCCCATCAGATTGGCAGAGAGCAAAGACAGGCGCCCCCAATGTAACGGCGACATGGTCTCAAGCAGCGGCAAGCCGGAATCCAGCCTGGCCGCGGCGGGCTGCGCCGGATTTTCCTGGGGAACGACGTTAGCGTCCGGAAGCGGCGGCGGCTGCGTGGACTGAACGGGAAGGTTTTGGGTCATGGGCGGAATCGGAGTTTGAGCCGGCTGTCCGCTGTCCTGATCCGCCGCCGGCGCGCTGTCATTTGGCGGCGCCTGCCCGCCGCCTTGTTGCGCCAGGGCACTGGGCGTGACAATAAGCAGACCCGCTGACACCAACATCAAGGCAATTGGCAAGCCCCACCGACGAAAATAGGCTTTCCTCTGGTAGCAGGTCATGTATGCCTCCGCTGCTTCTAATTAGGGCACGACTACCGTGTCACCCGGCTGTAGCACGACGTTCTGTTCGCTATGGATCCCCCGGATCACCTGGTCGTAATTGAATGTCAGCCGAACTTGTTTGCCATGCACATTGCGCAGCACGTAAATCCCTTTGCGCTTGGCAAAATCCCGCAGCCCGCCAGCTTCGGCAATAAGCTGCAGGATGGTGGTGGAGCTATTGATCGGAAACATTCCTTCGCGGCCTGTTTCGCCAATCAGGTAGACATTGCGGCTGTTAATCTGTCGCACCACCACGGTCACCTGGGGCATGTTGATAAACGGCTTCAGCTTTTCGGTCAGCAGATTCTGCAACTGCATTGGCGTCATGCCGGTCACCTTGATCTCGTTGATCAGGGGAACGGTAATCTTGCCGTCCGGCCGCACGGCCACGGGACCAGACAACGCCGGCTCGCCCCACACCACGATGGTCAGCTGGTCCTGGTCACCGATGACATATTCATTGGGGTTGACGCCGTTCGGCTGCGCGGCTAGGGCGGGATCGGCGGCCGACGCTGCGGTTGTTTTCGAACCGACGGAGGAATTCGTCGTCTCAGTAGCGGCGGACTCGGGTTTAGCCGCGGCACTCGGCGGCGCCGCCTCGGCCAGCAGTTTGGCTTCCTTGGGGTTGCTCTGCGAAACAGGTTCCACACCCTGTGTGTTTGGCACCGCTGGCACGGTTTCATTCGACTGCGCTCGGCTCAGCGAGAAAAATGCATTTCCCGGATGCCGGACGTCCGACTGCTCCTTTGGCTCACCGGACGCAGGCGTAGCCGCAGGTTGAGAATCTTCCACCTTCTGCGGCGGCGCTGCCTCAGGTGCAGGCGCTGCCGCTTGCGGCGGCGGGTTGCTGCCGGCGTTCTCCTGGGAGGACGCTTGTGCCGTGGTTGGTGCTTCCGGCGCGCCCGAGGCCCTAGTGGAATCGCTCCGCTTGGATTCAGCTGATGGTTTGGCCGTGGCCAGATCGGCGGCCGGAGCAGCGGGTGTGTCGCCCGCACCAGCAATCGCGGCGCCGGGGTCGGTTTGTGCAGGGGCGGGGGTTGGCGTCACGGGATCCGCAACCGGCGAGGCAGATGACGTTGTCGGCGAAGGACCAGGCGTCTGGTGCGACGTGTCGGTGGTAGGCTGCTCGGCGGGGGACGCTGCCGGCTGCGGCTGAGCCTGACTGTCGCTTGCCGAGGCAGGCGTCGCGGCTGGTTCCGGCGAGCCTAAGCTCACCGTTACCGCAGAACCGCTCATCGCCAGCTCATACGAGCGGGGCCCCGCCAGGTCGAACACCACCCGGGTCACCGGTGGCGTGCCAGCCTGTACGCCTATGCGAACGGCCGTCACGCCATCGCGGTTGACTTCAATACGGCTGCGCGAACTTGCCGAGACAGTGTTCCCGAAATCAAACACCAGCCGGTCGGGGCCAGCTAAGGTCATCACCGTTGGCTTTACTGCCGGGCTGATTTTGATTTGGATCTTTACCCCAGCCTCGCCTCTCACCACCTCGACGTCCTGCAAGGTTGCTGACTGAGACTCAGCAGCGTTTGCCGGGTCATCCTGTGCCGGGGCCACCCGAGCGAAATTTCCCGTGTTCTGCGGGCGGGATTCCGGCTGAGCCAAAACCGCTCTCCCAGGCGCTGTCAATGCCACCCCAGCTGCAATCGCCCACGCCAATTTCGTGAAGTGCTTCTTTAACTGCATGTCATACCTGACTTTCATGAAGGTCCCATGTGCGGATGCCGCCCATGCCTGAATCCTGGTCGGCAGGTCTCTGCAAGCCTGATAGCTGATGAAGCGCCGGGCAAACAAGCCAAAACGATCTCGTTTATGGCGCTTCGAGAGAAGCACTTGCCTTTCCAAACGGAGCGCAGGTTAAAAGCGAGCCTTAGGACCCCTTTAGAAATCAACTATTTAGCTAGACGGGGTCGTGGTCGCGCTGTGACTTGGCCAGCACTTGGACAAAGCGGTTCTCGTTGGAAGCGCAAATCTTTTCACATTTGTGGGAAATTCATGTAATCGCCGAATTTCCAGATTCGGCCCGTGAGCCATTGGGGAGGAAATGTGCGGAGCAAAACCTCAGCCCGCGATCTCCTTCTTGCCCTGGCGATCTGTCGTTCTTGGTTCGCACACCAGCTTGTCGCAATCAGACCTTCTCAATGCCCATGCGGCACCCCACAAGCTGCGGCGGAAATCAATCCTGCAGCAAGTACGTTGGTGCTCGTACGGCGGTGATATGCCTGTACCAGAAGCATTACTTGCTTCCCACATGCCCTTTGTCCATATTGAGCTTAGACTTACGAAAAATTATCGCGTCCCAGAACAGGTTCTGCACTCGGCTTTCATAGCCGCCAAAGGATCCAGTGCATGAAAACAATCTGTACACTTGTTCTTTTGTTCCTCCTGCCGAGCAGTGTCGCCGTTGCCCAGGACTATATGCGGGGTGAAGTATTTACCGGCTACTCTTACTCGAGTACTAACATGAACGGATTGACGCCTGCGCGCCAGTCCTTTAACGGCTGGGAGTCGTCGCTGACCACCAACGTGAACCGGTGGCTAGCAGCGGAGGCTGATTTTGGCGGGGCGTATCAGACGCTGAAAGTTCTGAACCTGCCGGGCGCATCCGCGCCGGTCCCAATTGCACTGCATGACTACACTTTTCTGGCGGGACCACGAGTCAATCACGGCCACTTCTTTCTTCACGCCTTAGCCGGACTAGACCATCTTTCCGGTAGCGGAGCGGGGTTTTCTGCGGCGCAGAACAAGTTCGGCGGTGCCGCCGGAGGCGGGTTTGAGTGGAATGTATCCCGGCTTTTTGGGTTGCGGACATCTGCCGACTACATGTTCACCCGCCACAATCTTTTCGGAGGGCCGGCGCTGCTGCAAAATGATTTGCGGGCCAGCGTGGGCGTGGTTTACCGGTTCGGCGGAAACAACGCTCCGGAAAGCCGCCCATCCAGTCCGCGGGTATCGCCGCCAAGGCGCCCCAACCCGCAGCCGGCGCCGGTGGAGCCAGAACCGGCTGAAGTTCAGCCGCAGCCGGCGCCAGTACAACCGGGTGAAGGCCAGATCGCGCTGCTGGGCATAACTGTCACCAATAGTCAGGTTGGGGCGAAGGTGATCTACGTTTCGCCCACTAATGTCGCGCAGCTGGCAGGCGTGCACGAGGGCGATGTAATCAATTCAGTAGATGGAAAGCCGATATGGAAGGTCGGCGATCTTGCGGCGGCGCTGGCCAATGTTTCGCCGGGCTCGACCATACGGCTGGGGTACCTGATCAAGGGCTACTGGCAAACTGAATCGGTCATAGCGCTGCCCGCAGGACGCTGAGGCGACGGTCCTTAATGCCTGGTTACGGTACGGCTGGTTTTAGTGGCGGGGCCCGGAAAAGGTGTTGCTTGTGACCGCTGCCGGTGAGGGCGAAGGGACAGCTTCCCTCAACTGCAAAACCTCGTCTAAAAGCTCCATGGCTGCTGGCCAGGAGTGTTCCTTTTCTACCTGATTGCGGCCGGCGGCGGAGAGTTTCCGCCGCAGATTGCGATCCCGCAGCAGGGTGATTACGTGATTGGTAAACCCCTCCAGGCTGCCGGCCACCAGAAGGTGTTCGCCGTCTATGGCCTGAATTCCCTTGGCAGCCTGGGAGCTCGCCACTACCGGTATTCCCGCCGCCATCATCTCCAGCACCTTGTTTTGGGTGCCACGCGCGATGCGCAACGGCGCGATCCCGATGGAAGCGTCCGCCATGTATGGGCGCACATCAGGGACGTAGCCGGTGACCTCTATGCCCGGCATACGAATCAGCCGTCGGACCGATCGAGTGGGGTCGGAGCCGACGATACGCAGCCGCGCTTGCGGAACGGCGGCACGCACGCGGGGGAATACGTTGGTCGCAAACTCGACGATCCCGTCAACATTGGGAAAGTAATTCATGCGCCCGAGAAAAAGGATCACCGGGGCGCTGCTCTCGGCGCGGCCTGCCGGGTTGAAGTAATCGAAATCGACCCCATTCGGAATCACTACGCAGGGCTGCGAAGTGCCCAGCGCGTAAAACTCTTGCTGTTCGCCCTTGGTCGTCACGGCGCAGGCATTGAAATAAGCCGCTACCTGCCTTTCGTGCCGCCTGAGTTTCCTGGCTTCCAGTTTGTAGGCGAGGCCCAGCGGCTGCCGCTTGAAGCTCTGGTAATCCGACCATTTTCCAGAATCAATGTCGGCGTAATCCAGCACCTTGAAGGGGCTGGGAGTATCCCTCACATATTCCGCCATGAAGGCGCAGTGGACCAGCACCCGGTCAAAGCTGCCTGCCCCGGCGATGGCGCGCTGGAGTCGGGCTGACCAGAAGTACCGCCCTGACGACGGTTTCGAACCGGCCAGCGCCAGGGTTGCTTTGGCCCAGCGGACGCTGGAGGGCAGCACCTCTACCATCAGCTGATCGCAGTAATCGAGCAGCCTGTTCCCCACCTGCAGCTCTTTCTGGGTGTGCGCTAGGGTCGCCACTGTGACGGAGTGTTGCGCGCCTAGGTGCTTGATCATCTCAAACGCGCGAATTTTGCCGCCATGGTCGGGAGGAAACGGCAGGCGATGGCAAACGATGAGGATCTTCATTCTGTTAATTCACATGGCTTGCAGCATCCGGAAAGGCCCGCCACCGGGGCGCAACGCCTCACTGGACAACCAGAACACCATCAATATCATTGGGAGCGCCGAGGAAAAATCCTCCCTGCGAGGAGGACAGTAAACCAGCCACTCCAGCTAGTCCCGTTCCGGGCGTGGTGATGTTGACTTGAAAACCTCCTACCGAGTTGGGAAACTGATAAGTGGCGCCCAGCAGCACAGTGGAAGCAACCAGCTTCGATGGATTTCCGCTTTGCGGCTGGCTGACGTCCTCAATTCCTGTGATGTGTCCCAGCCCGTCCGACACATATTCCGCAACAAATGCCACATTGCCATCGCCGAGTTCCGCCCCGCCGGCGATAAACGTGTTATTTAAAGTTGCCGACGGGAAGCCATCACTCCCTGGCGATTGCGAGACCGCTACCCCGCTTGCGGCATGAGGATCGTTGCTTTGCAAAATGTAC
>DASSQB010000510.1:0-12487 GCA_035702725.1 Terriglobales bacterium
GGAAACTTCACACCGCACCAGGCGCGGTCTGCTCCGTACCTACCGCCACTGGCGGCGCGTATTTCATGCCCACAAACAGCACCGCCGAAGACAAGGCAATGGCCACCACCGCGCTGCTGAATCCTGACTGCAGCGAGCTGCGGTCGGAGAGATAGCCGATCAGCGTAGGCGAGAGCGCGTCGCCCAGGAGATGGATCGTGAACAGGTTCACGGCCACCGCGGTGGCGCGGATGTGTGCGCCCACGGAATTCACCACCGCTGCGTTCAAGGGGCCAGTGTTGAGCAACAGCAGGAACTCAGCCGCAAAAATCGCCGGAAACATCACTCGCCCGGTGAAGAACAGGGCCAGGATCATGGCCGGGATGCCCAGTGCCATGCTGGCGGCGGAAAGCAGGTAGTAGGCGCTGGCCGTTCGCCGCAGCAGGCGATCGCCAAGCCAGCCGCCAAACAGAGTGGCGACCGTGCCGTTAAAGGCAGTAATGAGCCCGAACAACTGGTTAGCCTTGGGCAGCGGGTAATGGCGCACGCGCGAAAGAAACGTCGGCATCCACACCGAGAGTCCGCCCAGGGCAAAAGTCATCATGGCCATACCCAAGGTCGCAGTCCAGAAGGCAGGGTTGCGTGCGAGCCCGCGCAGCGTTCCACGCTGGGCCGTTTCCACCATGTGATCGCAGCTTCCACGCTTCGGTTCTGGAATCAGCAGCAGTAAGAGTGCAATGGCCAGGCCGGGCGCTCCCGCGACGTAGAACGGCGCTCGCCAGCCATAGCGCGGCCCCAGTTGCCCGCCCACGATGTAGCCCAGCGCCGTTCCCACCGGGATAGCGATATAAAAGAGCGAAAAGATGCGCCCGCGCTTCTCTTCCCCGAACATGTCGGCTAGGAAAGACGGAGCGATGGTCACAAAGGTGGCTTCGCCAATGCCCACAATGGCGTGGCGCAAGAGCAGGGCGTCGAAGCTGTAGGTCACCGCCGTGAGCATGGTGGCCAGGCTCCACACCACCGCTCCGGCGATGATGATGGCGCGCCGCTGGTAGCGGTCGGCCAGCAGACCCACGATGGGCGCGGCCACCATATAGCAGAGAAAGAATGCCGTGGTCAGGAAGCCGAATTGGGTATCGCTGCGGTGGAATTCCGCCTGCACCAGCGGCTGCACCGCGAACAGCACCGAGCGGTCAATGTAGTTGAGAAAGTTGAGCGCGGTCAGCAGCAGCAAGGCCAGCCGCGCGTAGGAGCGAGGTCGCATTAACGGCCAATTGTAGATTGCCGATTGAAGATTGACGATTTATGAACCTGGCACGGCCCCTTTTCGCCGAACACTCCCCATCAATATTGCGCTACGTTATGGCTTCACCACATACCGAGCCGCCATGCCCGCTGCGTTGTGGAATGAGACATGGCAGTGAAACAGCCAAATCCCGGGATCGTCCGGCGCCATGTCAGCGGTCACCATTTGCATAGGGGCCATGAAGGTCACGTCGGTGCGCATTCCGCTGATTAGCAGGGTATTGCCATGCCAGTGCGGGGTGTGAAAGTCAAAGTCGTTGGTCCCACTGAAAAGGTACCAGCGCACGTGCTCGCCTTTGTGCATGGTGAGCGCAGCCAGAGGCATGCTGCCGTGGGCAAAACCATTAATGGAAAACTTGACGAAATGCGGGTAGCCGACGGTGGTGCTAGCCGGGGTCACCAGTGCGGGGATGGCGGCGTCCTTGGCGATCGTCGGCAGGTTGCGGTCAACATACCAGCTGTCCTCTTCGTGGACTTGGGCAAACCAGATCACAAATTCCCGGTCAACCCCTTTAGGGGAGCCGTCCGGCTTGGACTGGCCGCGGGCGGTGATAATGATCGGGCCGAGGAGGCCGCTGTTGGGATCCCGATATTCATCCACGTGCGAGTGATACATCCACATGACAGAGTTGGGGTCGCCTGGGCCAGGGCCGGCCCGCTCCGGCACCTGCCAAATGTACTCATGTGTGCCGCCAGGAGGCACACCATCATCGGCCTTGTCGGCGCCCGCGGTTCCGTCATCGTAAGGCGCGCCTTCGGAGTCCTTGTTATAGAAGACGCCATGCGGATGCATGGAATAGGGATGGTCCCCATGGTTGCGGAAGACAACATGAATCGTATCGCCCACCTCCGCCCGAATCAGCGGACCAAGAAATCCCAGGTGTTGCCACTCCGGCGGGCGCGGCTTCAAAGTGTGGAACGTTCCGTCCGTGTATTCCCGGTAGAGCACCTTAACGTAAGAAGTCGGGACCGCGCGCTCCACCGGTGGGTCGCCGGGTTTGACGCCTCCCAGGAACAGGCCGACTGACTTGAATGGCTTCCCCGCGATACCATCCATGCCTCCCGGAACGTAATCCCAACTCACTTCGTCGGCGGCAATGTAGTAGGTGCGGGTGTGTCCCGGGGGAGTATTCGCCCCTTTCTTGCTTGTGGCGGCGCGCGCTGACGTAATGCTCATCCCGGCACCCGCCATCAGGGCACAAAGAAATAGAACCGCCCTCCTGAGAGATTTCATTGCTACCTCCCCTGTTGAAATGTTGGCCGATTGAACAGCGGTGGCGGGAACCGTGCAGCCAGCGAATTGTACACCGGCGGGAAACCGCGTCAATACACAATGAAGAACACCCTCCGGCCTCTGCCTGGGGCTGCGCTATAATGCGCGCCTGCTATGGAACTGGCCGAAGGGACCCGGCTTGGGCCCTACGAGGTAATCGACGCGGTAGGCGCCGGCGGCATGGGCGAAGTCTACCGTGCCCGCGACACCCGCCTGGACCGCTCCGTAGCTATCAAGATACTGCCTTCGCATTTGTCGCGTACTCCCGAACTGAAAGGCCGCTTCGAGCGCGAAGCCCGGACCCTTTCCTCGCTCTCCCATCCCCATATCTGTCCCTTGTACGACGTGGGGTCGGCGGCCGGAGTTGACTTTCTGGTAATGGAACTACTGGAAGGAGAAACCCTGGAGCAGCGTCTGCGCAAGGGGCCGTTGCCAGTCTCCGAGCTATTGAAGAACGGGGTGGAGATGGCCGATGCTCTGGAGAAGGCTCACCGGGCCGGCATCGTGCATCGCGATCTCAAGCCCTCCAACATCATGCTGACGAAAAATGGCGCCAAGCTCATGGATTTCGGCCTGGCCAAACCGGATGCCGTGAAAATGGCAACAGGCGCTAACCAGGCATCCGTTTCTGGCGGCGCCACTGCCAGCTTCGTAAAGCCTTCCACTCCCGTCAGCAGCGTGGGCACAATCGTAGGCACCATCAACTACATGGCTCCCGAGCAGATTGAGGGCAAGGAGGCCGACGCGCGTAGTGACCTGTTTGCTTTCGGCGCCGTGCTTTACGAAATGGCCACCGGCCAGCGCGCATTCGAGGGCAAATCGTCGTTCTCCGTGGCCTCCGCCATTCTGGAAAGGGAGCCCACTCCACTGGCCGCCCTCCAGCCAGCTTCGCCCCCCACGTTGGATTACGTCATCCGCTCCTGCCTGGCCAAGGATCCGGAGGAGCGTTTCCAGTCCGCGCACGATGTAGAACTCTACCTGCAATGGCTGCTGCAGCCAGCTTCGGCCGCAGGACGTGTCCTTAAGGGAGGCGCCCGATGGCGGGCAACCGCCCTGGGCCTGGCTGCCGCCGTGCTCGTGCTGGCTGCAGCGCTGATCGGCACTACGCGGAATCGCGCCGCACCCGTCGTCTCCCCCACCATGCGGTTCAGCATCGCCCTCCCCCCGGGGCAGGAACTGGCAGTGGATAACACCGAAACCTTGGCCCTTTCCCCCGACGGCCGTCAGTTGGCCTACGTGGCGGCCCAGGGCGGCGTCTCCCATCTCTACCTCCGCCGGCTTGATCAGTTTGACTCCATCGCCATACCCGATTCCGAAGGCCCGACCTTTCCCTTCTTCTCGCCAGACGGCAAATGGGTCGCATTCTTCAGCCAGGGCAAGCTCAAAAAAGCCCCGGTGGAAGGCGGTAATCCGCTGGTGATATGCGAGCTCCCCACCTTCTTTGGCGGCACCTGGACGCCACAGGACACGATTGTGGCGGCCATTCCCAGTTACGGTCTGGCAACCATCTCAGCCAATGGCGGAGCTTTGCGCCAGCTCCCTCTGCGCAATAGCGAGCAACTGTATCCGCAAGGACCCGCGTGGCTGCCGGGAAGTGACTGGATTACGTTTACCGACTACCTCGCAAGAGCGCGCCGCGTCATGGTGGTCAAACCGAGTTCCGGGGAAGTTCGCACGCTCGTCAATAATGCGCAAAGCGCTTTTTATGCGGCTGGCCGCTTGATCTACTATTCCGGCGGCGCATTGTGGTCGGTGCCCTTTGATCTGGACAAAGTGGCAGTTCAAGGCGAGGCTGCCGAAGTCGCGTCGGGAATCAACGAGGAGAACTACATCGCGCAGGCTAGCGCCTCGGCCAACGGCGTACTCGCCTACGCCCCGGGACCGGCCGGTAACTTCTCGCGACACATCTTCTTTGTGGACCGCCACGGCGTGGAGCACCAAGCCGATATACCAGCGGCGGACTACGTGGATCCCACGCTTTCACCCGACGGAAAGCGGCTCGCCGTCGGCATCCGGGCGGTCAACGGCCAGCAACTCGGAGTCTATGACCGTGAGCGCGGCGCCCTGAGCTATATCGTTTCCAATGGCGCGCTTAACGACGCTCCGGTTTGGACTCCGGACGGCAAGAGCCTGTTGTTCGACTCGGTTGGCCCTTCGCAAAAACGCGGCTTCTATCGGGTGGCTGCCGACGGCAGTTCCGCGCCTCAGTTGATGCGCGAGACTTCAGTCAACAGCCACATCACCGCCGTTGCCGGCAATTACGCTGCCGTGGCGGTAAATGACCCAGCCACGAGCACGGATTTGTGGCTGCTCGACCTCCGCGATCACTATCAGATGCTTGTTTTCAAACGTACCCCGGCGATGGAGAGGCAGGGCGCATTATCGCCCGACGGCCGCTGGCTGGCGTACGCTTCCAATGAATCCGGCCGATCAGAAATCTATGTGCAGCCCGTCCCCGGGCCGGGAGGGCGCTGGCAAATCTCCAGCGGCGGCGGGGAACAACCGCGCTGGGCCCGAACCAGCCGGGAAATCCTCTACCGCAATGGCACCAAGATGATGAGCGTGCCGGTCGCGACTCAGCCAACGTTCCGGGCGGGCAAAGCAGTCGAGATATTCGACCACGAGTTTGACCGCGGCGGCAGCGTCGCGGGATATGACGTTACTCCCGATGGCCAGATGTTCGTTTTGACTCGCTCCGAATACAGAAGTCCAACCGAGATCCGGGTGGTAATAGGTTCCACAAAATAGGCAGTTCAAATTGACGCACGGAGGCATGCCCATGAGGACGGCTGGTTTGGTTGCCATGTTGTTGTTTGCTTTTGGAATGCTGGTGTCAGCGCAAGCGCAGGAAGGGGCGAAGAAAGCCGCAGCCGCCAAGCCGGCGCCGAGTGTCTCGCAAGCTGTCCTGCAGAATTGGAACGAGATCGGAAGAAAACTGATCGCCATGGCCGAGGACTTTCCCGAGAATAAGTATGATTACAAGCCCACTCCTTCGGTGGCCAGCTTCGCCCAGCGCATGATTCATGCCGCGGCCGCAAACTACTTCTTCACCAATCTGGCATTGGGGAAAAAGGCCCCGGCCGAGGAAGATCCGAAGCGCGACCAGTTCAAGAGTAAGGCTGAGATCGTGGCCTACGTGAAGAAGTCATTCGCCGATGGAGCGGCTGCCATCAAGAGCAAGGGCGACCGGGGCATGTCGGCGCTGATCGTGGACCCCTTTAGCAATCAGCAGACCCGGGTCAGCGATTTTGCCTACGGTCTTGTTGAGCACTCGGGCGAGGTTTACGGCCAACTGACCGTTTACTACCGGATGGCGGGGCTCGTACCGCCGGAATCGCGGCCGAAGAAATAGCACCGAGGCTGAAGAAGAGCCGAGGCGCTGGGGGCAATCGTCCAGCCGGCTTCTGGCTCATGTCGGAACCGGAAGCCGGCGGCTGTTAACCGTCGTTTGGGCTATTGCCCCCCAGCTTCCACGCCTGCCTGTGCCTGGGTCGTCTTCCACAGGCCCTGAGCCCAGAGCCAGGCGGCGGCAGGGAGCATTACCGTCAAGCCGACGCCCACGGCCAGCTCGCGCACCGAAATGCCGGCATCCAGAATGCGGCCTGCAAAAAAGGTGCTGACGGCCATCATCAGCGTCAGCACGCTGAGGTCGGCGGAAAACACGCGCCCGCGAAAGCGGTCATCCGTGTTCATCTGCAGCAAAGTGGTGGACGACACCCAAATGTTGGACGCGCCCATGTGGGCAAACATGACGGCGGCGCACGCCAGCGCCAGGCCGGGAGCCATCCCCAGCAGCATGTATCCGATGCCGCCGATGGTCAGCCCGGTCAGAATCAGAGTACGAAGGCGCCCTTGGTTCTGGCCCGCCCAGCTTCCTGCCAGCAATGGCCCGATCAGCGAGCCAAGGCCACGTGAGGCCATCAGCAGGCTCATGCTCAGCATGCCGCCGCTCGCGCTCTCCACCCCGCGCCCACGCAACGGGAACACACGTTCGCCCATCACCGGAAATATCACCCAGCTCGCGCCCATGATGCCAATCCCGGTCTTCACCATCATGATGGCGGCCAGGCGGATGTCGGCGCGCACGTAGCGAATGCCGTCGGCCACCGGCTTGAAGTCCACCAGTTCGCGCAGGCGCAGCGGACCGTGCAACTCGGTGTGCGCCTCGTGAAAGTCCATGCGGCTGAGAATCAGCGCCGAAAGCAGGAATGACGCCGCATTAATGACAAATACTGCCGGCCGTCCCAGGAATGCCGCCGCCAGCCCGCCCAGCAGCGCGCCAATGGCAAAGTTCGCCGACCAGGTGGTGGACTGCAGCGTGTTGGCGGTGATGAGGTCTTCCTTGGGCGCGATATTGGGCAGCGCCGCCGTGCGCGCCGGCTCAAAGAAGCCCCACATGATGGTTTCCAGAAACAGCAGCGGATAAACCAGCCACACCATGGAGCGGGAGCGCACCAGCAGCATCGCGCCCACTATCAGAACGCGGAAAAGGTCGGCGGCGATCATCACCTTCTTGCGGCTGACGCGGTCGTTGATGACCCCGGCCATGGGGCCGATGAAGGTCTGGGGAAGAAGCTGGCAGACCAGCGCGATGCCTACCGACGAGGCTTTGCCGGTGAACTCCAGCAGCAGGCTGTAGATGGCGACGGCGTAGAACCAGTCGCCGATTTCGCTGACGATCTGGGCACACCACAGGCGGCGGAAGTTTCGATTCCCGCGGGCCAGCCGCCAGTAATCCGACAATGCGCCGGAGAGGGATGCCATGGTGTGGGTAGGACGTTCAAAATAGTCGTTAGCCGTTGGCCGTTAGTCGTTAGCCGGCGGTCGTTGGCTCTAGATACAGACACGCCAACAGCCAAGAACCAACGGCCAACAATGGGTTTTTACAGCTTTTCGAAGAACTCGCAGGCCGAGCAGGAGATGAAGATGCCGCCGGGCACGCCGCGCTCGCGGTCCTTCACCCGCTTCACGATGCGGGTGGGCTTGCCGCACTTGGGGCAGTCCGTGCTCTTGGTGGTGTCCATCTTCTTGCGGTCCGCGGTTTTTGCGATTTTTGCCATGTTGCTCCTGACCAGTACTGTCCCGCGGCGCGGGTTTAGCAGACTGTATGGAATGAAATGGATGGATGCGTGGCTAGCGTCCAGTAGTGATTTTACCTGATTTGGGGCTACTTTGCTCCTTTGTGGGCACAGGCGTCCCGCCTGTGCGGGCGAGCGCAGCTCGCCTGGCTTCAGGAAGAATTGCTGCGGCCTTGCCGCGCATTGACGCCGCCGAAACCCCTCTGCTAACTTCAAAGGTCTTCCGCGACGCGCGTTTTGCCCCTGTCACCTGCGCCTGAGTTGCCGGACCAGCGGAGACCCGCATACGAGCTAAGAACGAGGACTACCATGGCCATCAAATTCCGGGGAGTGGACTTCATCGAGTTCGATTCCCTGCTCTCCGACGAGGAACGGCTGGTGCGCGACACCGCCCGCAAGTTCATAGAAGACAACCTGATCCCCATCATCGAGCAGTGCAACCGCGAAGGCCGTTTCCCCCGCGAACTGGTGAAGCCCATGGCCGACCTCGGCTTCTTTGGCGCCAGCCTGAAAGGCTATGGCTGCGCCGGCATGTCCAACGTGGAGTACGGCCTGGTCATGCAGGAAATGGAGCGTGGCGACAGCGGCGTGCGTTCGTTTGTGAGCGTGCAGTCGGCCCTGTGCATGTACCCCATCTACGCCTTCGGCAGCGAGGAACAAAAGCAGAAGTGGCTGCCGGCCATGCAGAAAGGCGAAAAGCTGGGCTGCTTCGGGCTGACCGAGCCCGACTTTGGCTCCAACCCCGGCGGCATGCGCACCCGCGCCAAAAAAATGGGCAAGGAGTATGTGCTCAACGGCGAGAAGATGTGGATCACCTCCGGCTCCATCGCCGACGTAGCCGTCATCTGGGCCAAGAACGAGGAAGAAGACGACAACATTCGCGGCTTCCTGGTGGAAACAGACCGGCCCGGCTTCCGCGCTGCCGACGTGCACGGCAAGTGGTCGCTGCGCGCCTCGGTGACCTCCAGCCTGTCGCTGCAGGACGTGCGCATTCCGGAGTGCAACCTGCTGCCCAAGAGCGGCGGGCTGAAATCACCCTTAATGTGCCTGAACCAGGCGCGCTACGGTATCGCCTGGGGTGCGGTGGGCGCAGCCATGGCCTGCTACGATTGCGCCCTGCAGTACGCCCAGTTCCGCAAACAGTTCCACGACCAGCCCATCGCCTCCCATCAGTTGGTGCAGGAAAAGCTGGTGTGGATGATCAACGAGATCACTAAGGGCCAGCTATTAGTGCTGCAGGTGGGCCGCCTGAAAGATCAGGAACGCGCCGGGCACCAGCACATCTCCATGGCCAAACGCAATAACGTTTGGATGGCGCTGGAGTGCGCCCGCATGGCACGCGACATCCTGGGCGCCAACGGCATCGCCGACGAGTACCCCATCTTTCGCCACATGGCCAATTTGGAGTCAGTAAAGACCTACGAGGGCACGCACGACATCCACACCCTGATCATCGGCTCAGCAATTACGGGGCAGGACGCGTTCTGAACCTTCTACTTACTGCGCGCGAGATCCTTCGGCGCTAAAGCGCCTCAGGATGACGCCCATAATTTTAGCCGGAGTCATCCCGAGCGGGCTTCAGCCTCGAGGGATCTCGCGTGCAGTACCGAAAGGCTGCGCGTCTGGCTTGAATCGGTCACCCCAACCCGCTGCCAGATCATCCCACTTAGGGTTGAAGCTTGTAATCAGCGCAATCTTCTTGCTCCGCGACCATCCTTTGATTTGTTTTTCGCGATCAATAGCTGCTCCGGCGAAATAGAAAAGCTCGTAGTAGACCAGGCGTGTCAGGTTATAGCGGGATGTGAACCCCCGGTACCAATTTGTTCTTGTGCTCGAAAACACGCCGAGGAAGGTTTCCGGTGACGCCCGTATACAGCACGTGCGACCGTGGCCGGTTGGTCATCATGTACACGTAGAAGTGCTTAGCCGGGCGCATAAGGCTCCAGTGCTGCACGCCAGATGCTTCGGGCCTGAAGGCCCTCTGCATAACTCCATCCTAAGTTCGCGGATGGAAAAGCGTCAGTGATCCGGAGTAAGCAGAAAGGCTTGCTGCTCTCATTTTGGGCTTTGCCGCTTCACGAGCAGTCGCTGCAGCTAAAGCGCCCATCACTGAACGCAAATCTAATCGCCAGGCGTCATCCTGAGGCGCTTTAGCGCCGAAGGATCTCGCGTGCAGTACCCGTCATTTCTGTGGAAACACGCACTCACGGCGTCATCCCGAGCGGGCTTCAGCCCCGAGGGATCTCGCGTGCAGTGCCGAAGGGATTCCCTACCTGTACAGTTCCTCCAGTAGCGCGTACGCCCGGCGGAGGTGCGGAATCACGATGCTGCCGCCCACCACCAGGGCCACGTTCAGCGCCTCTTCCTGCTCGGCGCGGCTGGCGGCCAGGCGGTAGGACTGAATAATGTGATAGTTGATGCAGTCATCGCAGCGCAGCCCCGCCGACACCACCAGCCCCATCAACTCCTTGTACTTGGCCGGAATGAGCCCTTCCAGGTAGGTATTGTGGTCAATGTTGTAGAAGCGCTTCACCAGGTAGTTGTCGGCTTTTTCGACGTTGGCGTTCAGCTTGCGGCGAGTTTCAATGAACTGCCGCGCCAGCGGGCTTTTGGCAGCGACTTGCTCTTCGGTGAACTGGTAGGCGGGTTCGCGGTCAGTCGTCTGAGGCATAGGCAAGGAAGGTTACCAGAAGAGTACCGAGGACCGGGTACTGGGAGACAAACCGTCAAAGCCAACACAGCCGCTTCCCTCTCGGCCCCAGGCATCCAGAGCTGCAGGCCACGAATCTCTCCCCCGGCTTGACCAAAGCCAATGTAAAGGGCATGATGCGCGATTGTCTTGTGCCGCAACCGGGCATTCAGCTGCGGCCCGGGCAAGTTCCTCAGGGCCCTGGATCCTGAACGGGAGGACTCATATATGGCTACGGAGGTAAGAACCGAAGCAAAAGCGCTGGCCAAAAGCTTTGGGCAGAACATCGAAAGCGACCTGGCGCTGGAGTTCCTGCGGGTGGTGGAAAACGCCGCCATCGCCTCCGCACATACTATGGGCCAGGGGGAGCGCAAGCTGGCTGACGAAAAGGCCACCACCGCCATGCGCAAGACCATGGACACGGTGCCCATGCGCGGCACCATTGTGATCGGTGAGGGCGAACGCGACGAGGCCCCCATGCTTTACATAGGCGAGCGGGTAGGAGCTTCCTTCCCGGATGGGACCCAGGTTCCAGAGATTGATATCGCCGTGGACCCGCTGGAAGGCACCAACTTGTGCGCTACCGGTTCGCCCGGAGCCATCACCGTGCTCGCGGCATCCGAGAAGGGCGGCCTGCTCAACGCCCCCGACTGCTACATGGAGAAGATCGTGGTGGGGCCTTCCTGCCATGGCGCCGTGGACCTGGATGCGCCCGTACGCGACAACCTGAAGAACATTGCCCGGCGCCTGGGCCGCGATGTGGACGATCTGGTGGTGGTGGTCTTGGACCGGCCACGGCACGAGAAGCTGATCACCGAAATTCGCAAGGCGGGCGCGCGCATCAAGCTGATTGGCGACGGCGACCTCTCCGCCGGCATCGCCGCCGCTGTCATCGGCACCGGCGTGCATGTGGTCATGGGCTCAGGCGGCGCACCCGAAGGCGTGCTCACCGCTGCTGCCATGCGCTGCCTGAACGGTTATATGCTGGGCCGCCTGGTGGTGGACAAGCCGGAACTGGAAGAGCGCATTCACCGCATGGGCATCAAGGACAAGAACCGGGTGTACAAAGCGGAGGATCTGGCGCCCGGCAAGCAGATTATCTTCGCCGCCACCGGTGTGACCGACGGCGCGCTCATGCGCGGCGTGCGCTTCTTCGGCGAAGGCACGCGCACCTCCTCGGTCATCATGACCAAGGGCACCGGCAAGGTGCGCTTTATTGACAGCATTCACCTGGAGAATCGGCCGGACATAAGGATCAGGTTCTCGTGAAGAGCAGTGGGCGGTGGTCGGTGGGCAGTGCTCAGGAACAAGCACTCAGCCATCAGCACTCAGCATTCAGCCAGCGGCGTCATGCTGAGGGCCTTCAGGCCCGAAGCATCTCGCGTGGGGTGGCAATCGGTAGCGCGCGCGAGATCCCTCGGGGCTGAAGCCCACTCGGGATGACGCCCCGGTGAGTGCTAGTGCAAGCAGTCACCTATCTGCTAACCCGGCATTCACTTGATGGGCTGAATGCTGAGTGCTGATTGCTTTCTGACCACTGACCACTGCCCACCGCCCACTAATACGCCGTCCCTTTCGGCATCGGCGGCCACTCCTGCGAATAGCCCTCAAACAGCGCCACCGTCTGCTCCAGGCGGCGCGTGCCATCGTGGATAGCGAATTTGTGCGGGCTGCCCGGCCGGTAGCCGGTCCAGAGCGAAACCCCGGCGTAGGCACCATCCTTGCGCAGGATGTAGTAGGTCATGTCAATGTAGCGCAGGCGGGTCATATCGTTGCGGTAGTTGTGGGCGATGCGCCGCAGCGCATCCATGCCCGCTTCCCGCGGCGTCATGCCGTGGCGCATGTTTTCGATGATGGTCTTGGCGCCGGCGACCTTGATGTTCTCTTCCCCACTGCCCGTGGCTCCGGCCGAGCCAACTTCCTGGTCGGTGTAGCAGCCCGCCCCGATGATGGGCGAATCGCCCACCCGTCCCGGCACCTTCCAGGCCAGGCCGCTGGTGGTGGTAGTGCCGGCCATTTCGCCTTTGGCGCTGAGCACCGAGCAGTGGATCGTCCCGGTGGGCGGATAGATAACGCTGCGAATCGCTTCCTCGCGCAGTTCAGGCACAATGCCCAGTCGGGCGGCCAGTTGCTCCAGCTTCTGCAAGCGCTGGGGCCATAGCT
>DASSQB010000511.1:0-2095 GCA_035702725.1 Terriglobales bacterium
CGGGCGTCAGCCACTACGGAGCGCTCGCTGCCGTTGAGATGAGCACGGGAGCGGTCCAGCAGGATACTTTCCAGTTCGATGCCGCGATGGCGCAGCCGCGAGCGCGTGCGGACAGCAACATAGCCGGTACCGGCTGCAACCTCGAGCAGGGAAAGGGTGCTGGCTCCGGTCTGACGGGCAACCTGCTCGATCAGATGCGTGGTGGTGCGCACGCCGCCAAAGCGGGAATTGAAGAAGCGCAGGTCACGCAGGCTGCCGCGCACCTCGGCGGGCGTGCCCGCGTCCGTGTCCAGCAATTCGGGGATGACCACGCGGCGCATGGTTGAATGACGATTGAAGAATTAAGAATAGTCCCGTTTCTCGTGAGGATATAGCTGGTTCTCCCCCTAAACCTTTACCTAATCTCTGTCCAACATGGATGCGGTGAATCGAATAAAGTTACTTTGATGGTTGAAGATTTAAAAGCAGGTCCTTCGCTGCGCTCGGATGACAATCGAGTAGCTAAGCTGGCTGGGAAAATAGCTGTCCACCCGACTCCTCTATTCGGAAATCTTCAATCGTCAATCTGCAATCGTCAATTATCAGACTTCGGCCAGCTCTTCTTCCAGCAACTGCTTGTTGTAAAGGTCGGTGTAGTAGCCGTTGCGGGCGATGAGCTCGTCGTGGGTGCCCAGTTCCACGATGTGACCGCCATGGAGGACGGCGATACAGTCGGCATTGCGCACGGTGGAGACGCGGTGGGAGATAAAGATGGTGGTGCGCCCGCGCATGATTTCGCGCAGGTGGTTGAGAATTTTATCTTCGGTTTGCGTGTCCACGCTGGAAAGCGCGTCGTCAAGGATGAGGATGCGGGGGTTGCGGATGATGGCGCGGGCAATGGCGGTGCGCTGTTTCTGCCCGCCGGAAAGCGTGATGCCGCGCTCGCCCACCATGGTGGCATACTGCTCAGGGAAATCCTCGATGTCGGCGGCGATGCTGGCGCCCCGGGCGGCGAGCTGGACCTGCTCCAGGCCGCTCTGCTCGGTGCCAAAGGCGATGTTTTCCTGCACCGTGTCGCTGAAGAGGAAGGTTTCCTGGGGCACAAAGCCGATGCTGCGGCGCAAGGCGTCGAGCGGGAAATCGGTAATGGGCCGGCCATCGAGCAGAAGGCTTCCGGCCGGCGCGTCATAAATACGGGGAATCAGGCTGACCAGGGTGGACTTGCCCGAGCCGGTGGGGCCCACGATGGCCAGGCTGCTTCCGGCGGGAACGTGCAAGTTGACGTCGCGCAGGACAGGGGTGCCGTTGTAGGCGAAGTTGAGGTTGCGGAACTCGATCTCTCCGCCCACAGCGACCGAAGCATTCGCGCTCGCAGCCTGGTCAACAACCTCGGGCTTCTCCTTCATGATTTCGTCAATGCGGGCCAGCGAAGCCGTACCGCGCTGGAAGATGTTGATGACCCAGCCGAGGGCGATGACCGGCCACGTGAGCTGCACCATGTAAGTGAGGAAAGCGACGAAATTGCCCAGGCTCATGTGGCCCTGAATGGCCTGGCGGCCACCCAGCCACAAGACCAGCACAATGGCAAAGCCGAGCAGGGTGGTGAGTGTGGGCCACAACATGCCCATCAGGCGGACCAGCTTCAGGCTGCGGTTGATGTACTCCTTGTTAGCGGTTTCAAAATTGGCGATTTCCGCTTCTTCCTGGACGTAAGCGCGAATGACGCGGGCGGCGGAGAAGTTCTCCTGGGCGCGGGCGGAAATGTCGGAGAACATGGCCTGGATGCGCTCAAAACGCTCATGGATCTGGCGCCCGAAATACTGCACCACGATGCTGACGATGGGCAGAGGAGCAAAAGCAAAAAGGGTCAGCGTGGGGCTGATGCGCACCATGAAATAAAGCGAGGCGACCGTGAACACGATGGTGTTGGCGGAATACATGATGGCCGGCCCCAGCAGATTGCGCACTGCGTTGAGGTCGTTGGTGGCGCGGGCCATAATGTCGCCGGTGCGGGTGCGCTGGTAGAAGGAGTAGGACAGGCTTTCCAGGTGCTGGAAGAGGTAGTTGAGCATCTCAAATTCGATTTCGCGCGAGATGCTGATGACGATTTTGCGGT
>DASSQB010000512.1:0-5597 GCA_035702725.1 Terriglobales bacterium
CTCGGTTTCGCCCGAGCGGTGCGAGATCACCGCCGTGTAGCCGTTGCGCCGCGCCAGGTCAATAGCATCCAGGGTTTCGCTCACGGTGCCGATCTGATTCACCTTGATCAGAATGGAATTGCCCACGCCTTGCTCGATTCCCAGCCGCAACCGTTTGACGTTGGTAACAAACAGGTCGTCTCCCACCAGCTGGATGCGCCCGCCCAGCTCCCGCGTCAGCATCTGCCAGCCTTTCCAGTCATCCTCGGCCAGCCCGTCCTCCAGCGACACGATGGGATATTGCCGCGCCCATTCGCTCCAGTAGCGCACCATCTCCTCGGAGCTCTTGGCCGACTTGTCCGACTTCTTGAAAACGTACTTGCCATCCTGGTAAAGCTCGCTGGCTGCGGGATCGAGCGCGATCGCCACCTGCGCGCCCGGCTTATATCCGGCGGCGCTGATAGCCTCAAGCACTACTTCAATGGCTTCCACGTTCGACTTCACCGATGGCGCGAAGCCGCCTTCATCTCCCACCGCCGTGTTATAGCCGCGCTTCTTCAATACTCCCTTTAAGGTATGGAACACCTCCACGCCCCAGCGCAGCGCCTCGGAAAACGAGCCCGCCCCTACCGGCATGGCCATGAATTCCTGGAAGTCCACGTTGTTGTCGGCGTGCGCCCCGCCATTCAGGATATTCATCATCGGGACCGGCAGCAGGTTGGCGCCCAGCCCGCCCAGGTAGCGATAAAGCGGCAACTCGTGCGCGCCGGCTGCAGCCCGCGCCGCCGCCATGGAAACGGCCAGCAGCGCGTTGGCGCCGAGCCGCGATTTGTTCTCCGTGCCATCCAGCTCAATCATCTTCTGATCGAGGCTGCGCTGGTCGGCAGCGTCCATGCCTCCGAGAGCGTCAGCGATCTCGCCGTTGACGTTCTCCACCGCCTTAAGCACACCCTTGCCTAAGTAGCGCTTCTTATCGCCATCGCGCAGCTCTACCGCCTCGTGCTCTCCGGTGGAGGCGCCGCTGGGCACTGCCGCCCGCCCCTTCGCGCCGCCTTCAAGTTTTACTTCTGCTTCCACCGTGGGATTGCCACGCGAATCAAGGATTTCGCGCGCATGAACTTGCTGGATTTTGGTCATGATTGCCTCGCAGATTGCTTCGCCAACTTTCAGGAAGAAGATGAATACAGGTAGAGACGCAGCTTGCTACGTCTCCATAAGGGCCCGCCACCGAACTCAAAATTATATCAACCACCTCTGGCGTAGCGCGGGCGCCTCCGCTGGCCTTCCGCAGGAAGGCGTCATCTCGAGGGCCTTCAGGCGAGGGATCTCGCGCGCATCGCCTTAGGCCTAGCTTCATCGCGAAGGGTGCACAGCGGCACGACACTTAGTGCCGGGTACTGCCTTGGTTATTGTTCGTCAACAAAACCCTGTTCTACAGTCCAGGA
Source organism: Terriglobales bacterium (assembly GCA_035702725.1). Taxonomy (GTDB): domain Bacteria; phylum Acidobacteriota; class Terriglobia; order Terriglobales; family Acidobacteriaceae; genus JAICWP01. The sequence goes on from DASSQB010000512.1 coordinate 1,425, forward strand.
AGATGAAGGAGAGGACTGAAACCCTGGCCGTTGGCGAGCAGGCGCCGGATTTCACCTTGCCTGCCGCCAATCAGGAAGGGACTTTTTCTCTCTCCCAATGGCTGCAGCGTGGTCCTGTGATTCTGGAATTCCTGCGCGGCACCTGGTGACCAAACTGCGCCAAGCGCATGGCTCGGTTCGAGTCCATCAAGGATCAGATTGCCGGCGCCGGAGGCAACTTGCTCTACATCGCGGCGGAAAAGCGCAGAGGATTCTTCAAGCCGGAAAAATATTTCGCGAAGCATCCGGTATCGTTTCCGTTCCTGCTGGATGAAGACCGCCAAGTGATAAAGCGCTATGGCCTCTATCACCGGCTGGGCACAGATGCTTACAACATCGCGCATCCTGCCACCCTGGTTTTAGACCGCGGCGGCGTGATCCGCTTCCTTTATCGCGGCGACGGCCAGGCTGACCGTGCTCCGTTGGAGCAGGTCCTCGATGCGCTTAAAAAGCTGCAAACGAGCGGATAGGCTGCTTAGAAAAGAAAGTTCAAGGTTGCTCAACTCTAACCAGGAATCAGGTACTACGTACTAACCGGAGGCTTCATGAAAAAGCAAATCACGCTCTTACTCGCCACCGCCCTTCTCTCCTTGCCGGCCATGGCACAATCGGCGCTTTCGCCCGGCACGCCTGTTTACATCAAGCTGCAAAGCACGCTGGCCACCTTCATGAACAAAGCGGGCGACCAGTTCTGGGGCACCGTGACGCAGCCAGTTATGGAATCCGGCAGAGTCGTGATTCCCGCCGGCTCTACCGTCGTGGGCCATCTCACCAAGGTGAGCGAACCGCGGCGCATTGCCGGCAAGCCTACCATCGGCCTGCACCCCGATGCCGTGACCCTCCCCAACGGCGCCAGGTACGCGCTCAGCGCCGTGCTGGTGGACACCAGTTTGCGCGATGGCTCCGACGTCAACGAGGAAGGGCAGTTCAAGGGCAGCGGGCATGACCGGCACGACACTCGCGAAACCGCCATCGGTGGAGGCGCCGGCGTGGTTATGGGCGCGCTGCTGGGCGGAGCCGAAGGCGGTCTGATCGGCGCCGGAGCGGGCGTGGCAGCAACTACCGCCCACTGGCTCTACAAGCGCCGTTCCGCCACTCTGGCGGCGGGCACTGTTCTGATTTTTGAAATCAGCCGTCCGACGGCGGTGGGCGGCGGCAGTGCAACCACCGGCGCGGAGTAATAGGAGCCAGGGCTCAGGAGTCAGGAGTCAGCAACACCCGTTGGCCCGGAGGGACCTTGCTGACTACTGACTTCTGACAACTGACTCCCGCTATTGGGCGAAGGCGAACGCCGCCAGCTCCGGCTCGCTCAGCAGGTGCAGCTCAATCCAGCCTTCCAGCGGCAGGGCATCAATGGGCAATCGGTCGCGCCATAGGCTGAAGCGAATCCGCAGCCGGCTGGAGGAAGCCGATCCGCCATCCGCAGCCGCAAATTGCGGCGCCAGCCACTCCAACGGCAGCTTGAATTCGAAATTCTTGTGCAGCACCAGCTCCGCCGTCTCGGTCGCCTGCCCCGATCCCGCCACCACCTCGCCGGTCGCCGTTTGCCGCAGATGCCACGCCGAAATCGCGCCCTCCGCGCAGGAAACCTCCAGGCACAGCGTGCGCGCGGCCTGCTTCGTTTTTTCCGGCCACACTTCCAGGTTTACCAGGATTTCGCAACGCTCTTTCGGCGGCGCTTCCGCGAAGTCCATGCGCCCGTAGAGGTACAGCTCGTCAATTCCGGCATAAACCGCGTCCAGCACGAACTGCTTGCCGTGCATGGAACCCGAGCGCCGGTCGGCCGTGTACATGGCCGCTCCCAGCCAGGCGAAATAGCGCACCAGGTCGCCCTCGATGCGCGGATGAATATAGGCGGTCTGCGGCACGTAAACCGGGCGCGCTACCCCGGTGTAGATGGGATGGGCCAGGTGCTCCGGCGGCGCCGCCCCCAGCGCCTGGTAAATATTGGCCAGGTGCTTGCGGTAAAGCTCGTCGAAATCGCGGTCGTTCACCGAGTGGTGTTCCGGCCCGTACCACCAGTTCCAGTCGCTGCCTTCGGCGATCAGCAGTTCCTCGTACGCCAGCTCGCGCTTGTCCGCTTGTACGTGCGCCGCATGCTCGGTGAAAAAGCCGTGCGCCGACGACAGATAGTCCCACGAGTGGTTGTCCTCCGGCGCTCCAATCCAGATATTGAAGTTGGCGTTGATCCACGAGCCTGGCACCAGGGCTTTCAGCTCTCTAACCTCCTTCTGCCGGGCAACGGCTTCTGAAGCGGTCACCGCCTCCAGTTCCGGGTCCTTCTGCAGCGCCGAGTAAAAGCGGCGCAGGAACTCGCGCCCCGACTGCGGATAATATTCCCAGGCGTTCTCGCCATCCAGAATGACAGCGACAACCGCGTCTTGCCCCTTACCGAGAACAGGCTTTGCCGATTCTTTAATGTTCCTGATTAAATGTTCTGCCGCCTCTTTGGCAGGCATGCTGGAGTAGACAAAACCAATCAGGTCGGACAGGGTGTGGTCGCGGAAGAACAGGTTCATCCGCGTATGGTCTTTTTCGTATCGGTAGATGGTGTAAAGCTTTTCCGCCCCGCCTTCCGGCAGCCTGCCGCCGCTATCGCGGGCAAAGTTGAACTCCAGCGACCGCCCCAGTACTCCCTCGTCAGTCGCCATCCACTGCACGCCCTGTTCGTGAGCCAGGGCCAGCACCTGCTCGGAAACGCTGCCTTCCGAGGGCCACACCCCGCGCGGTCGTGCGCCAAACACTTGCTCGTGCAACTCCAGCCCCCGCCGCAGCTGTTCTGTGGCATCTTCCGCATGCTGGAACCTGGCCTGCGGCAGCGGCGTGCCCGGGCTGGAAACCGCTCCCATATCTGTATCGCACAGCAGCGGCAGAATCGGATGATAGAAAGGCGAGGTGGAAAGCTCCACCACGCCGCTGCGCGCTGCCTCCATATATTGCGGCAACACCCGCTGCAGCAGTTCGCCTTCCTGCGAGATCACAAATTCCTGATCTTCCCGCGTGTAGTCGTGGCCCTTGCGCACCAGGGCGGTGATTTCCGGCTCCTGCAGGAAGTATTCGTCGAACCATGCCAGCTGCGAAAGCACCTGCAGATCGGTGTAGTCCCGATTCTGAAAGAAGCGCTCGGCGCGCGCTGGAATCTCGCCCGCCCCGTGGTAACGCTCCCATAAATCGCGATAGCGCGGATAGCGCCCGATCACGTGTACGGGATTGGCCTGAAACAGGTACTGCAACGCTTGCCGCCGCTCCTCCGGGCTCAACTCGCCGGCCGGCTTCGAGGCCAGGTTCAGAAACGGATCGCGCGCCGTGCCCGCGGCATATTCCTGAATCTGCGCCACCAGCGAAGGCACCAGGTTGAACGTCTGGTGCACACCGGGAAACTCCTCTGCCACACGCACCATGCCGTAGTAATCCTTCAGCGCATGCAGCCGCACCCAGGGCAGGCGGTATTCGCCTGTCACCAGGTCTTTGTAATACGGCTGATGCATGTGCCAGAGCAGGACTACGCGGATCACAGGCATGACAGAGTGTTGCCGACTCCCGGGGGAACTAAAAGTCTAGCATGCCATCCGCAGCCAAGCGGCACCGGCAGCCGCACCAAAGGCTTACCTCATCAATTCATGGATAGGTTTAGAAAAGGAGCGTGTGGGGACGGGGCTTTGCCCCGTCCATGCGCGGGGCGGATCCCCGCGCCCACACAAGCTGGAGTGATTAAGAGATGAAGCGCACTCAGAATCACCAGCCCCGCAGGGGCGCGATAGTAAAGCCCAGGACGGCAGTCCTGGGTACGCATAAGTTGTAACAACGGAGTCCCGGAGGGACGGCACCAGGGGCGGTTGCAATCTGGGAACTGAGAACCGAGAACTGCTTCTCTCCCATGCTAGACTTTCTCCTAAAGACAGTTGCACGCTCTCCTTAGCGCCGCATGAGGATTTTCACGCGTTACATTCTGCGGGAAGTGCTCTCCCACGCCCTCATCGGCGCGGCCGTCTTCACTTTTGTCATTTTTCTCCGCGACCTGGAACGAATTCTGGAATTGGTGGTGCGCGCCAGTGCTCCCCTGCCCAGCGTGGCCGAGCTTTTCTTTTTCACGATCCCCACCGCCCTCACCATCACCATTCCCATGGGCGTGCT
>DASSQB010000513.1:0-8241 GCA_035702725.1 Terriglobales bacterium
AACGCCGAGCAATTGCACGTGCCCGACTTCCTTCTGGTCAAAGCCAAAGAGGTGATGCCTGCGGCCCGTGAGCACATCGCCCATGCCTTCGCCAGCGGCGTGAAGGTGGCTTTCGGCACCGATGCCGCTGTCTATCCCCACGGTCTCAATGCCCATGAGTTTGCCGTCATGGTCAAGCTCGGCCTAACGCCGCTCCAGGCCATTCAGGCGGCCACCATCAATGCTGCCGACCTGCTCGGCTGGTCCGATCGCGTGGGCAGTCTCGAGGCCGGCCACTACGCCGACCTCATCGCCGTCGAAGGCGACCCGCTCAAGGACGTGACCACCCTGGAACGCGTGAAGTTCGTCATGAAAGGCGGCCAAGTGGTGAAAAAAATTGAGTAACGACGCTACGCGTCTGGCCTTGCCTTGAAGCCTGAACCTCGAAATTGCCCTAAAAAGAAGCAGCGGGTCCAGGGCTAAACGCCCCGGCCCGCGCACTTCTTTCGGCCGAACAAACTTTTGAAGGTACCGGCGAGGGGTCCTTCGCTTCGCTCAGGATTTCACCTGCGGGCTCCCGCTTCGCTCACGCCCGCAAGACGGCTCAACTTTCGGCCGAACAAACCTTGCTTACTGCTGGGGAAATGCTCCCGGCGCCTGGGCCTGTGGCGCGGGTGGTTGTGCGTTAGGGGCGCTCACCGTTTGCGCATTGGCGCCGATCTTAGTGCCAATCACCTCGCCGGAAACAATCAGCTCCACGCGGCGGTTGAGCTTCCGCCCGGCAGAGGTGTCGTTGGCAGCCACCGGATCGGACTCTCCCAACCCGCGCGCGATCATGGTATTGATGCCCACGCCCTTGTCCATCAGGTAATCGCGTACCGAGCCGGCTCGCTTTTCCGATAGCGTCTGGTTGTACTCCTCGGTGCCGGTGCTGTCAGTGTGGCCTTCAATTTCCAGCCGCAGGTCGGGATAGGCCAGGATGATGCCGGCAATGCGGGCCAGGCTCTCGCGGGCGCCCGACTTAAGAGTGTATTTGTTGGTATCGAAGAGCACGTCGGGCATGCTGACCACCAGCCCGCGCGGCGTGTCCTTGGTTTCCAGAACCTGGTTGAGCTGGCTAAGCAGGCGCTGACGGACCTCTTCTTTTTGACGGATAGCTTCCTCGGCGGCCAGGCGGGCCTTCTCGGCATCGGCCTGGGCCTGCTGCTGCGCGGCTAGAGCAGCCGCGCGCGCCGCCTCAGCCTGCTGACGAGCTGTCTCCGCCTGTTCTCGCATCTGCTCGGCTTCCGCTTTGGCTTTTTCCGCCGCTGCGCGGTCGGCGTCCGCCTGCTGCCGCAAGCGCTCCTGCTCCTCGGCTTCCGCCTTGGCCTTGGCAGCGCGCTCGGCTTCTGCCTGGGCTTCTGCCTGGGCTTTGGCGGTCTTTTCCTGCAAAGCGCGCTTTTCTGCTTCGACGCGCTCCTTCTGTTTCGCCTTGAGGGTCAGTACGCGGGCATCTTCCGCCATCTCGGTCGCGCCGCGGGCCACGGTGCCAATGGGCGTCAGACCCTGTTTGCGTTTCAGGTAATCCTCAGCGCGATTCAGGAAGTCCTGGGCTTTGGCCATGCTGTCGCCGGCATACTGACCGGCGCCCGCCGCATTGGCGATGGCCACCGCGTTGCGCGCTTCCAGCAATTCCAGCGGGGTGTTGGGCTTGGCGCTGGTGGCCGGGAGGTCGGCAGCCTTCAGGTCAATGGTGTACTCGCTGCCTTCCAGCATGTCGAACTTGGCATCAATGGGTTCCTCCCAGCCCTTAGTCTCGTACTTGATCATGTTCTCCACCACCACCAGGTTGCTGGGGTAGGTAACGGCGAAATAGGGTTCGGCGGTCACAATCATGCCGAACGCCTGCAAGTCGGTGGTGACATCGAGCTTGGCGTGGCCATTATCCAGCAGCACTTCCCCCAGGTTGACCGGGCGGCCTTCCGGCGTGATGGCCCACAGCACGTAAGTGAGATATTCGGGGCCGAACTTGGTGGCCGGCATCATGCGCTCAAACTGCGCGTCAATCTGCAGGCGACCGGATTTGCTGTCCACTTTGGCCTTGCCCTTGGCCAGGGGCATCAGATCGGTGCCCTTGAAATCCACGGAGGTGGAGCCGCCGCGATGGCGGTAGTTGACCGCCTTAGTGGTACGCGAGACCACGTTGACGCGGAAGACCGGCGTCTGGTCCATAGGCTCGACTTTCACCGAATCCTGGCCCTGTGCTGACTGCGCGGCGGGTTGCTGTGCCTGGCCCGCTGGCGCCGCATCTTGCTGGGCCCAAATGCCGGCCGCCAGCAGCAGTACGCTCATTACAACGGAGAATCTCTTCATCGCTGTGCTCCTCATTTTCAGTCACGAATCCGACACTGGTGTGCCGGCCGAGGACGGATGTGGGCTTGTGATTGAGGCAAAGGTAACGAAGTTGAGGTTACCGCAAAAGATTACGGACGTAATGCCTGGGGAACTGGCAAGGCACCTTGGCGATTAATCCCCCCAGCCCCTGAATCAGGGTCCATAGCGGACAAGAAAACAGCCTTCTCACTCTTTACAATCTGACACTTAGCGCACCATGGCCGCTCGGCACCGTGCGGGTGAGATGCGAAAATAGAAAGAGTGCAGGTGCACCATGAAAGCTGCCGTGCTCAGTTCGCCACGGGAAGTAGCGCAGCGTCCTCTGGAAATTCGTGAAATTCCCCGACCACAGCCCGGACCCGGGCAGGTTTTGCTGCGAGTACGGGCCTGCGGCGTGTGCCGCACCGATCTGCACATTGTGGAAGGCGAGCTGGCGCCGAAGCTGCCGCAGGTGATTCCCGGCCACCAGATTGTTGGCGAAGTGGCAGGCGGGGCTACAGCGGAGCAGCCACTGGGCACGCGAGTGGGCGTTTCCTGGATGGGCGGGACTGATGGCAGCTGCTGGTACTGCCAGCACGACATGGAGAATCTGTGCGACGCTCCCACCTTCACCGGCTACAGCGTGAACGGCGGCTATGCGGAATACGCGGTGGCGCGCGCCGATTGGGTGTATCCCCTGCCGGAGGCGCTGGATGATCTGCACGCCGCCCCACTGCTGTGCGCGGGCATTATCGGCTTCCGTAGCTTGCGAGTGGCGGGAGTGGAACGCGGCGAGCGCGTGGGTCTCTTCGGATTCGGTGCTTCGGCGCACCTGGCGCTCCCTGTCCTGCACTCCTGGAAGTGCAAGGTTTACGTTTCCACCCGCGGAGAATCGCACCGTAACCTGGCACAGTCGCTAGGTGCGGAGTGGGTAGGCGGTGAGCGGGACAAACCGCCTGTGGAATTAGACCGTGCCGTTACTTTTGCGCCCAGCGGTGAGGTGGTGCTGACGGCACTTTCCAGCCTGCGCAAAGGCGGCGTGGTGGCCATCAACGCCATCCACCTGGACCACATGCCCCAGTTCGACTACGACCGCCTGCTATGGGGTGAGCGACAGCTGCGCAGTGTGGCCAACATGACGCGAGCGGATGCGCGGGACTTTCTGCACACGGCGGCGGAAATTGGCTTGCGGCCCAAAACCACTTCGTTCTCTCTGGAGCAGGCCAACGACGCCCTGATCGCATTGAAAAAGGACGCGATTGATGGGGCCGCAGTGATCGTTGTGAAGCAGGAGTCAGGGCTCAGGAGTCAGTAGTCAGCACGTCGTAAAGAATTGATGATTGAAGATTGCAGATTGACGATTTGAGAGCCTCGGAGAGCGGAATATGGCTGGAAATCGCTGGTTGCACGAATACCTACCCAGCAAAACCATTGACGGGAAGAGGTTCAATCTTCAATCGTCAATGCTCCCGTTGACTATTTCCCCCCTCGCCCGTCTGTTACACTGCTTAGCACCCCGCAAAAGGCCCCACTTTTGAGCAAATCCGAGGTACCAACCATGCGAAGGATCCTGTTCCTTGTCCCCGTGCTGGCGGTCTTGTTTGCCCTGCCGGGACTGGCGCAAATGGCCGCCCAGGCACCCAAACTGCCGCCGCTCGAATTTCAGGACGTACACCTGGATAACGGCTTGCGGGTCATCCTGGCCCCCGACCACGCCGCCCCCGTATTCGGCATCTGCGTCACCTACAACGTGGGTTCGCGCAACGAGCGCCCGGGGCGCACCGGCTTCGCTCACCTGTTCGAGCACATGATGTTTGAGGGCTCCGAGAATGTGGGCAAGGGCGAGCACTTCATCCTGGTGGAGAACAACGGCGGCGGCATCAACGGAACCACCAATGAGGACCGCACCAACTATTTTGAGGTGCTGCCCAAGAACCAGCTCGACCTGGCGCTGTTCCTCGAAGCCGATCGCATGGCCCACCTGGCCGTGAACCAGCCCAACCTCGACAACCAGCGCAATGCGGTGCAGGAGGAGCGGCGGCTGGGAACTGATAACCAGCCCTATGGCAAGTCCTTCCTGGAGATTGACAACCTCTCCTACGATAACTTCGGCTACAAGCATTCCATCATCGGCTCCATGCGCGACTTGAACGCCGCCAACCTGGCGGACGTGCAGGATTTCTTCCGCGTCTATTACGCTCCCAACAACGCAGTGCTTACCCTGGTAGGCGACTTCGATCCGGCGGTAACGCTGGAGAAAGTGAAGAAGTACTTCGTGGCCATTCCGCGGCAGCCCACGCCGGCGCAACCCGACATGATCGAAGGCGAGCACTACGGCGAGCGTCGCGAGACCATTCACGACCCCCTGGCGCGCCTGCCCATGGTGATCATTTCCTACCACGTACCTGCTGGCGATACGCCGGACAACTACTCGATACAGGTGCTGGCAGACATTTTGGGGCAGGGTGAAAGCTCCCGCTTCTATCAGCACCTGGTGAAAGAACAACAGTTGGCCACCGAGGTTCAAGTGCAGGCGGATGCGCGCCGCGGTCCCAGCCTGTTTTACGTCGTGGGCGTGCCCCGGCCGGGAGTGAAACCCGAAGATCTGGAGCAGGCGATCTACAAGGAGATTGCCGGCGTATCCAAAGATGGCGTAACCGCGGCGGAGATGGATAAAGCCCGCACTCAATACCGGCGCAGCATGATCCAGGTGCGGGAATCAGCCTTGCGCACCGCCATCCGCTTGGGCCAGTACGCAGTGTTCTTTAACGATCCTGGCCTCGTCAACACCATCATGGATAAATACGACAGCGTCACCGCCGAGCAGGTGAAGGCTGCCGCGCGGAAATACCTGGTGACCACGGAGCGGGCTGTAGTAACCACACTGCCCGAACAACAAGCCGGTGCGAAAGCCGGGGGAAGATAGGGAGCCCGCCATGAAACGAAGCCAATTCTTACTTGCCGTGATTATCAGCCTGCTGTGCCTTGGTCGGATAGCTGGGGCGCAGGAGGAGGAGAGCAAGGCCGTTTCCATCACCAAGGTGCAGCGCCTGAACCGCGCTCCCGTCAACAAGCAGGTGCTGGAGGTGAAGCTGCCGCGGCCGGCGGAATTCCATCTTCCCAACGGCCTCACCGTCCTGGTGCTGGAACGGCACGAGTTGCCCACGGTGGATTTCGCTCTCTGGATCAAATCGGGCGCCCTCGACGATCCCAAGGATCTGCCCGGATTGGCCAAATTCACTGCCGACATGCTGCGCGAGGGCACCACTCATCGCAGCAGCGCCCAGATTGCATCGGAAATTGACGCTATCGGCGCGGCCATCAGCGCCAGTGCCGAGTTCGGCTCCAGCCATTCGCACGTGATCGCCTCCGGCCTGGTAGAGAACACCGGCAAGCTGCTGGACTTGATATCGGACATGGTGGAGAACCCCACCTTCCCACCGGACGAACTGGCCAAGTACAAAACGCGGCAACTGGCTGACCTGGAACAGGAGCGGTCTGACCCGGAATTCCTGGCCACGGAACGGTTCCATCGCGTGCTGTACCGTGACTTTCCCGCGGCGGTGATCGCACCCACGCCGGTCTCAGTGAAAGCGGCGACTCCCGAGCAGCTCAAGCAGTTTCACGACAGCTACTACGTTCCCAATAACGCCATTCTGGGTGTGGCCGGGGATGTTCAGGCTAAGCAGGTGATGGCGCTTATCGAGAAGTATTTTGGGCCCTGGAAGAAGCAGCCGGTCAGCCAGCCCAAGCTGGCGGCCTTACCGCCGCCCGCGCCCGCCAAGGTTTACCTGGTGGATCGGCCGGGCTCGGTGCAAACCAACATCGTGGCCGGCAATTCTTCCCTGCGCCGCGTTGACCCGGACTTCATTCCGCTGCGGGTGATGAACCGCATTCTGGGCGAGGGCGCCACAGGGCGGCTGTTCCTTAACCTGCGGGAGGAGAAGGGCTATACCTATGGCGCCTTCAGCTCTTTCACCGCCGATGTGTATCCGGGCGAGTTTTCGTCCGAAACCCAGGTGCGCAACGCGGTGACCGATGGCTCACTGCATGAGTTGATGGGGGAGTTGAAGCGCATTCGCGACGAGGCGGTGAAGGAGAGCGACCTGGAAGACGCGCGCCACGCCATTGTGGCCAGCTTCGCTTTGTCGCTGGAGCGTCCGGCTACCCTGCTGAATTACTGGATGACCTCCCGGTATTACGGCTTGCCCGAGGATTACTGGGACCGTTATCCGGTGGAGGTGAGCAAGGTGACCCCTGAGGTGGTGCAGCGGATGGCCCGCAAGTACATAGATCTCGACCACCTGCAGGTGGTGTGCGTGGGCGACGGCAAACAGATCAAGAACGTGCTCAGCAAATACGGAAAGGTCGAGGTGTACGACAGCAACGGCAATCCGGTGGCGGCGGGAGGAAACTAAGAATTGAGTAATTGCGTAATCGGGCAATTGGGTAAATGGAAACTCGAGCACACGAAATTCTTTCGCCGCGGACTGACGCAGATAAGCGAGGATTTCCAAATTTGTCGACGGGAACTCCCCTGAACAGAAGTGATAATGCGAACCCCTCAGGGGTCCCTCCACTCGGGCGTGCGCCCTCGCTGGGGATGACAGAGGAATAAATTTACCGATTTTTAAATTACTCAATTACCCGATTACACAATTACTCAATGAGATCAGGCGCTGACCAGGGAACCGATCTTTTCCCCGATGAGCACGCGCTTGATGTTGCCAGTACGGTTGAGGTTGAAGATGATGATGGGCAGGTTGTTGTCCTTGCACAGGCTGATCGCGGTGGAGTCCATCACCTGCAAGCCCTTTTTCAGCACGTCCATGTAGCTGATCTGGTCAAACATCTTGGCGTCTTTGACCAGCACCGGGTCGGCGTCGTAAATGCCGTCCACCTTGGTCGCCTTCAGGATCACATCAGCCTTGATCTCCATGGCACGCAGGGAAGCTGCGGTATCGGTGGAGAAATAGGGGTTGCCGGTGCCGGCAGCAAAAATGACCAGGCGGCCCTTTTCCAGGTGACGCATGGCGCGGCGGCGAATGAAGGGCTCGGCCACCTGGTTCATTTCGATGGCCGACATCACACGGGTGTAAACGCCGTGTTTTTCCAGGGCATCCTGCAAGGCCAGGGCGTTGATAACAGTGGCCAGCATGCCCATGTGGTCGGCGGAGACGCGGTCCATTTCGCGGGCCTGTTCGGCCACCCCGCGGAAAAAGTTGCCGCCGCCCACCACCACCGCGATCTGCACGCCCAGGGCATGAACATCCTGTAACTCGGCGGCAATTTCCTGCACGCGGTCTCCATCCACGCCAAAGCCCTGGCCGGCGGCTAAGGCTTCGCCGGAGAGCTTGAGCAGGATGCGTTTAAAGACTGGAGTGGGAGCAGACATTTGTAAGGACGAGTTTGCACTACAGTCTATAAAGTTTCAAGGTTTCGCAGGTTTCAAGGTTGCAAAAAGCCTTCACTCCGAAACTTTGAAAACCTTGAACTTTGAAACCTGTCCCTCGAAACTTTGACCCCTGCTATTCCGCCTTCTGTTCACCCTTGCTGATGGCGATGGTCTCGCCGGCATCGCCCACCTTGAAACGGGCGAAACGGCGCACCGAGATGTTCTCGCCCAGCTTGCCAATCTTAGAGGCGATGAGCTGCGAAATGTTGACAGTCTGATCCTTGATAAAGGGCTGTTCGTAGAGGCAGACCTCCTCGTAGAACTTGCCCATCTTGCCCTCGACGATGCGCTCCACCACGTTATCGGGCTTGCCTGTGGCCTTGGCCTGGGCGCGGTAAATCTCTTTTTCGCGCTCGTAAGCTTCGGGCGTGACGTCCTCGCGGCGGACGAACTTGGGATCGCTCGCAGCAATGTGCATGGCAATATCGTGCACCAGTTCCTTGAAGTCCTCGGTG